>JAIFKU010000092.1 GCA_020049495.1 Accumulibacter sp. | reverse complement strand
CGAAACGAATCTGCAGGGATTCGAGACGGTCACGATCCGTGTCGACAACGGTAATGTCGTTTTTCTCTGATACGAGGCTCTGCGCGACACTAGCGCCGACCTGCCCGGCCCCGAGGATGACGATTCTCATTCTTTCCCCTGCTCCTGATGATGCTGCTTATTATTCCTGTTCTTCGCTGCGCCGTCCAAGGTTCAGCCCCAGTTGTTTCAGCTTGCGATACAGATGAGTCCGCTCAAGACCCGTCCTGTCAGCCACGCGCGTCATGTTGCCACGTTCGCTTTTCAAGTGATGTTCGAAGTAAAGCCGCTCGAATGCTTCGCGCGCCTCACGCAGCGGCTGATTGAACAAAGGCAGTGCCGGCGGCGGTTTTGGCAAGTCCCCGGCATCGCGCCTCAGGAGCGTATCCACATCGTCGACCGAAATCTCGTCTTCCAGGGCCGAGAGCGCGAGATTCTTGACCGCCGCCAGCAACTCCGACCATTCACCCGGCCAATGGTGGAGACGCAGTGCGTTGAGTGCGCCAGTCGAAAACTGCCTGGACGGCACCTCATTGCGTTCGACGAGGTGTGCCAGCACCAGCGCGGCGATTTCCGGCACATCGTCCGGATGACCGGCAAGTTGCGGCAGGGCCACCCACACTTCGCCCAGTCGCGCCACCAGAGCAGCGTCCCACCCGGCTTCGCTGAGCGCCGAGAGCGAACGGGGGCAGGCGACGAACAACTGGAGGTTGTTCTTCTCCAGCCGTTCCAGCGCATAAACGAGGTTCTTCTGCTGCAACTTGCCAAGCAGCATCAGGTCGGCAATGAAGAGAATCCCGCCGGCGGTGTTTTCCAGCATCTCCTGTGTCAGAGGCGCACTGGACGAAGAGAGATCAAGCCAGGGCGTTTTCGGTGCTTGCAGGGTTCGCGCGCAGATCTCGGCAATGCTGCCGGAGGCGCTCTTGAGCAGCAGCACTGAAGTTTTGGCGGCCGCCTGTTCCAGTCGCTTTTTGAGATCCTTGAGCAGCGGCGAACGGGCAAAGGCGTCAAGCGTTAGTGGCGGTTTTTGTGGTGAGACTTCGTGCCTGAGCGCTTTTTTGACGGTGGTCAGCAGCTTCTGCAGGGCAATCGGCTTTTCGAGGAAGTCGATGGCACCCACACGCGTGGCCTCAACAGCGGAATCGATCGTTCCATGTCCGGACATCATGACCACCGGCATGGTCAACAAACCGGCTGCAGACCATTCCTTGAGCAGCGAGATTCCGTCAGTATCCGGCATCCAGATATCAAGCAGAACCAGATCCGGGCGTTTCTCGCTTCGCGCCATACGCGCGGCGGCAGCGTTTTCGGCCAGCGCAATGGAATGCCCTTCGTCAGTCAGTATCTCGGAGAGCAGCTCGCGGATGCCCATTTCGTCATCGACGACCAGTATTTGCGCCATAGTCAGTTCTCTTCAGGTATTTCAGCAATAGTCGGGTTTGGCATCGGAGCCTGAGCCAGCGGCAAACGGATACTGACCTCGGCGCCCGCCGGCTGGCGATTCTTTATCCGGATCTGCCCCTGATGCTCATCGACAATTTTCTTGACAATAGCCAGCCCGAGGCCAGTACCACGCGCCTTGGTGGTGACATAGGGTTCAAAGACACGGGCCATGATTTCAGGCGGGAAACCCGGGCCGCAATCGATCACGGCCAGTTCTGCTGCGCCGTCAATAGAGCGTGTAATTATCCCGATCTGCGCTTCGTCCATACCATCCTGTGCGTCTTCGGCATTACGCAGCAGATTGTGGATGATCTGGCGCAACTGGCTGGCATCCCCCCACACGGCAGGCAACCCAGGATCAAGCTTAACATCGATATGGGCATTCGAGGTTTCATACAGCCCGAGCACTTCGCCAATCAGGGCATTGAGATCAAGCGCCGCCAATTCGGGCGCCGGCATGCGGGCGTAGTCGGAAAATTCATTGACCATACGTTTCATGGCCTGTACCTGGTTGATGATCGTCTGCGTCGAGCGATTGAGCATTTCAGCGTCGCTACCACTCAACTTGTCGGCAAGCTTGACCTGCAGGCGTTCGGCCGAGAGCTGGATCGGCGTCAACGGATTCTTGATCTCGTGCGCCAGACGTCGCGCAACTTCGCCCCAGGCCGCGCTGCGCTGAGCGGCCACCAGCCGCGTGACGTCATCGAATACCACCACATAACCGCCACTGCTTCCCTCCGGAAGTTGCGTACCACGCACCAGCAGGATCTGCGGCAAGCCGCCGGGGCGGTCGAGCTCAACCTGTTTCTGCCATTCCTTGCGGCCATGCTCGGCGAAGGCGTTGCGAATCGCCTGTCCGAAAAACTGCTCGCGCGGCCAGGCGTCGATGGACTCGGCCAGAAGGCCGGTAAACTCATCATCAAGAATGGTCTGCGCACCCTGATTGATTGTGCGCAGCATGAAACGCCGGTCGAAGACGAGCACTCCCGCAGACAAATTGGCCAGAATCGATTCGAGATAGGCCCGCGCCGATTCGACTTCGGCGCGATGGCGCTCGGTATCGCGTCGTGCATCGTTGAGCTGGCGCGTCATCTGATTGAAGGACTGGGTCAGCACGCCGAGTTCGTCGCGGCTGTAGATGGCTTGGCGCGGCGTAAAGTCACCGGCCGCCACGGCCTGTGTCCCCTCGGCGAGAATCGAAAGCGGCGCCGAAAGGCGGCGGGCCAGCACAAAGGCCATGGCAATGGCCGTAAACAGGGCCAGCAGCACGGTCAGGGTCAGGGTCATGGCGTAAATGCGTGTCAGCCCTTCGCGACCCAGCGAAAGCTCCTGATAGTCGCGATAGACTTCCTGCACACGATCCGCGTTGAGGGCAAGGCTCCCCGGCACCGGGTGGGTCAGTTGCAGGATTCGCGTTTCCATGCCCAGACCAACGGGCGAGACCGGAACCAGCACGCGTAGCACCAGATCCTTGCCGCCCGCACTTTCGATCACGCGATATCCCCGTCCGACCCGAGCCTGGCGTAATTGGTCGAGTGACGGCTGCTCCGGCAGAAATGAAGAGAGATCGCTGGTCGCCGTCGACAACAACTGGCCGCCAGTGGTAAATAATGCGGCAAATTGCACACCGTTCTGCTCGCGCAGGCGACTGAGGACAATGCGGCGCTGTGCTTCAGGCTGCTCGCTGATATCGAGGGCCATGGCACGCCCTTTTTCGGCAAGGTCATCGAGCATCGAGTCGAGTGCGCTGCGCCCGAGACTCAGCCCGGATTCAAGTGCTTTCTCGACGCGCACGTCAAACCAGGTTTCAATGCTCTTGGTGACGAACTGGACCGACACCGCGTAGATCAGCACGCCAGGCAAGACCGCCATCAGCCCGAACATCAGCATCAGCCGCAACTTGAGCCGCGAGCCGAACACCTTGGCGCGATGCTCCTGCCACAGCGCACGAACCTGCCAGACGATCAGGGCAAAAAGCGACAGGGCAACAATCGCGTTAAGCCCGAGCAACCAGGGGTAATGGCTGGCAAACAGCGCCGTATTGGCGCTGGCTGAAGCGAGGAGGAAGAGCAGGATGCCGCCGAACGAGGCGGCTACGATGATGAGGTTTCTCATTTGCCCTCACCGGCAACCGGTACCGTCATCATGCCAGGCACTGGTGGTGTGGTCAGTACGGGCGATGAAGCTGCGGCTGCCGACGGCACCGGATGGGTCGCAGCAGCGACCGGCACCAGCTCGCTCGGTGTGAAACTCCAGCGCAGCCAGTCGGAGGACAGATTCCAGTCCTTGTTGGACAGGGCGCTGACCTGGAAAGTCTTGGGCATTTGCGTCAGATCCAGCCGCATGCGCAAGGCGGCAAGGTAGGTCTGATCGACCCGGATGTCGCTCTTTTCGAGCACCTGCCAGTTGCGCAGGTGCGACATGGCCCGTAGCGCATCATCGAGCGCCGCATAGCTCTGATGCAAGGCACCGGTCGATAAGCGATACTGGCGTGTCAAGGCATGGTAGGAAAGCTGGAAAGTCTTGCCGCGCCGAACAACCTGTTCATCGAACCAGTACCAGCGCGACCGGGTCAGCTCGAAATCAGCGGCAAAATAAAGCACAATGCCCTTGTTGACCGCTTCTTCAAGTCGTGAATTGAAGTTGATGTTGAAATCGGCAGCAAGGCTATAGCCTTCATCGTTAGCCAGCAGTTGCGGGTTACGGATGCTCAGATCCGTTGCCTGTGCCGCAGGGGCGACAAACAGCAACAGTACGCATAAAAAAAACGGACTAATAATCTTTTTGTAACAACGCATAATAAAAACCGTCGTTATCTTCCCCGGGGAGCAGTTGCTCATCAAGCAGGCGCCTGGCATCCGGCTGACGCACGAGAAAGGCGTCGATCTGCCCGGCATTTTCTTCCGCGAACACTGAACAGGTCGCATACAGAAGCTTACCGCCAGCCCGGAGCAAAGGCCAGAGCACGTCGAGAATGGCGGCTTGCGCCTGGGCAAAGCGCCGGATATCGCTTTCGCGACGTAAGATCTTGATGTCCGGATGCCGACGTACCACGCCGGAAGCCGAACAGGGTACATCGGCGAGAATGGCGTCAAAAGGCCGGCCATCCCACCAGCGCCCAGGCTCGGTGCAATCTGCGGCCTTGACTTCGGCCAGCAGCCCTAGTCGTTGCAGATTTTCCTCGATGCGTGTCACCCGCTGCGCGTCGATATCGAGTGCCAGCAGATCGAGATCGCTCAATTCGAGCAGATGGGCTGTCTTTCCGCCAGGTGCTGCACACGCGTCGAGAACTCGCGACCCCGTCGCCGGCGACAGCAACTCGGCGGCGCGCTGGGCGCCGATATCCTGTACCGAAACAAAACCCTCGAAAAAACCCGGCAAGGCTTCAACCGATACAGGCTTGTGCAAGATCAGACCATGACCACCAGCCGGCCGGCACGACAGCCCTGCCGCGTCGAGCTTTGCGGCATAGTCGGACACCGTCCCCCGCCGCGGATTGACCCGCAGCGTCATCGGTGGCGGGCTATTGTCGGCAGCAACAACGGACGACCAGCTATCACGATACGTACGGCGCAGCCGCGCCAACCACCAGCCCGGATGTTGATATCGGGCGGCTTCGTCGCCCGCTGTCGCAGCCAGCAGCGCTTCGCGCTGGCGCAGATAATTGCGCAGCACGCCATTGACTAGCCCCTTGAAAACGCCACCCGCCAGTTCACCGGCTGCAGCAACCGCCTGGTCGACCACCATCGGTCTTGAATCAGGACGCGTTTCCAGACGATAGAGAGCGCCGAGCAAGAGCGCCTGCGTCTCGGGATGGGTCAAAGGTTTGCTCATCAGTCGAGCAAGAATGAATTCACCCCAAGCGTAGCGCCGCAACACACCGTAGGCCACATCCTGTGCCGCGGCACGCGCAACAGGCGCTTCCTTGGCCAGAAGTACCAAAGCTTCGCTCAAGCTTCTCCCGGCATAAACAGCGCTCAGCACGCGCGCCGCCAGCAGCAGGCTCCAGCCCAGCGAATCGGGGGCGAGCACGCCGGGCAAGGGCGGTGAGCTGCAGTCCGCACCAGCAGCCGAGGGCGCATCTGTTCCGGGTTTGCGCCGCCGAACAATTCGTGGCGAAGATCTGGATGAATGAGGCGAAGAAGGTGAAGACGACAAAGCAGCATCCATGATAGGCGTTGGTGCATCGAGTTTAGCATGATGATGACAAGTCCGGCTGTGGGCGTCCATAATGAACGGATGAACGCACCTTCACTCAAACGCTACGCTTGGCTGTCGATTGGCGCGGCACTCGCCACCATCATGCTGAAGGGCTTGGCCTGGTGGATGACGGGGTCGGTTGGCCTGCTTTCCGATGCGCTTGAATCGGTCGTCAATCTCGCCGGAGCGATCATGGCTCTGGCCATGATCACGGTCGCCGAGCAACCGGCAGACGATCACCACACGTACGGCCACGGCAAAGCCGAATATTTTTCTGCAGGCTTCGAGGGGCTGTTGATCGTTCTGGCGGCAATCGGCATCAGCGTCACCGCTATTGAGCGCCTGCTTCATCTGCAACCGCTCGAGCAAGTGGGTATGGGTCTTGCAGTTTCGGCTGTTGCCACCATCGTGAATCTTTTTACAGCCCGTATCCTGCTCGCTGCTGGACGCACGCAACGATCGCTGACGCTAGAGGCCGACGCGCATCACTTGCTGACCGATGTGTGGACATCCGTCGGCGTGATCGCCGGCGTGGGTGCGGTTGCGCTGACCGGCTGGCTTTGGCTCGATCCGGTTCTAGCCTTGCTGGTCGCGGCCAATATCGTATGGACCGGCGGCAAGCTTGTTTATCGCTCGACGCAAGGCTTGATGGACGTTGCCCTGCCGCAAGCAGAACACGCTCGGGTCGTTGCCGTCCTGACCCGTTACCGCGAACAAGGCATCGACTATCACGCCCTGCGTACTCGCGAATCGGGAGCACACCGCTTTGTTGAACTGCACGTACTGGTTCCCGGGCACTGGTCAATCCAGCAGGGGCACGAACTCGTTGAACGGCTTGAGAGCGACATTCGCCAGACTCTTCCGCAGACGACGGTGCTCACGCATCTTGAGCCATTGGACGACCCGGCATCGCTTGAGGACATCGCGCTTGATCGATAACGGAACTGCACCTTCCGCAGGTATGGGCGGTGGTCTGCTGCTGTCTTTGCTCTTCTTGCTGCTTCCCCTGCCTGCCGTGGCGTGGAACGCCGCCGGGCACCGCCTGGTTGCTGGGATTGCCTGGGAGTTTCTCGATGCACAGGCGCGCAGCGAAGCAAACCGCTTGCTGCGCGAACACCCGGACCATGAACGCTGGCTCAAGAAGGCAGAGCATGGCCACACGGAACGTCTCGTTTTTATCGAGGCGTCGACCTGGCCAGATGAAATCCGTCATGACAAGCGTTTCTACAGTGCCGGAGTCGACGAAAGCAGACCGCTCCTGCCCGGATTCCCCGATATGGAACGCCACCGTGACTGGCATTACGTCAATCGACCGATTAACGGCGTTGCCACCGGGTATTCCTCATCCGGCCAGATGGATACGCAGCTTGTGGCGCTGGCCAGGACTCTTGCAACAATGAGCTCCCCGTCACAGGAACGCGTCTATGCTTTGCCCTGGCTCATTCACCTGGTGGCTGACTCGCACCAGCCACTGCATACCAGCGTCCGGCTCGACGCTGAGGGCAGGTGGGACACGCTGGGTAACGGCATGAGCGTTATCAACCCGTTCAATCCGCGCAAGAACAGATCAACATTGCACGCCTTCTGGGACGATCTGCCGGGCGCATCCGGATTGCGGGGCGAGCGTCTCGATACGGCAATCCGGGCCCTGATCGCCGCCTATCCGCGACCAGCGCATCGCGCATCAAGCGCGCAATGGATAGCTGAAAGCTGGCACATCGCCCGTGAAAGCGGCTACCCGCCAGGCCAGGAAGCAACGCCAACCCTCACTGAAGCCTTCTTCGAAAACAGCCGCGAGATCGCCAATCGCCGGGTTGCCGAGGCCGGATACCGGCTGGCGGATCTGCTCAACCGGCTGTTCAAGACGAAGATCCGGTGATTTGCCGCTAGCGGAAACCGCCACCGGCCATAACACGCAACCGGTCGACACGCTCTTCGGTGGGCGGATGGGTACTGAACAGGCCGTCGATGCCGCCACCAGAGAGCGGATTCATGATCATCATCTGCGCCGTTGCCGGATGCGCCTCGGCTATCGGCATCGGGATTCCGCGAGCATAGGCATCGATTCTGGTCAATGCATCGGCCAGCGCATCGGGGTCGCCGCAGATCTCCGCACCTCCGCGATCGGCCTCAAATTCGCGCGCCCGCGAAATGGCCATCTGGATCAGCGAGGCCGCCAGCGGCGCCAGCAAGGCTACGGCGATACTGGCGATTGGATTGTCTGGGCGGCCTTCAGCATCACGTCCGCCAAAAAACATCGTGAAATTGGCCAGTGCCGAAATGGCGCCGGCCATGGTTGCCGAAATCGTCGAAATCAGAATGTCACGGTGTCGGATGTGCGCCAGTTCATGCGCCATCACGCCGCGAATTTCCCGTGCCGACAGCAGGTGCAGAATTCCCGTGGTTGCGGCGACTGCAGCATTGTCCGGATTGCGCCCGGTTGCAAAGGCGTTGGGCTGCGCCTCGTCGATCAGATAGACGCGCGGCATCGGCAGACCGGCACGCCCGGACAGTTCGCGAACCATGGTGTAAAACTGCGGCGCCGAAGTTTCGTCGACTTCCTGTGCGTTGTACATCTTCAACACCATGGTATCGGAGAACCAGTAGGCGAAGAGATTCATCGCACCGCCGAACAGCAAGGCCATCAGCATGCCCGATGCGCCGCCGATGTACGCACCGATGACGCCGAACAAGGCCATGATTGCGGCCATCAGAATGGAGGTTTTTATCCAGTTGCCAAGCATCGTCTTGATCTCCTTGTGACGCAGAATTGTGCATGATCTGCGCCCTAGATTGGGGACGAACGAAAAAAATCAAGGCATTCGTTGTTCAAAGCGGGCTCCGGCCGGAATCCCGGCTCCAGCCAGGAACGGCTCAACCGGCAAACGCTTGCCGCCGGCTTTTTGCAGCTCGCTCAGCCGTAGGGTGCCTTCTCCGCAGGCCACCACAATGCCGTCCTTGCCGGAATAAAGAACGGCACCCGGCTCTCCCGATCCACTCTCGGCTGTTGCACTCCAGATCTTGATCGTCATGCCGTTCAAGCCGACCGCCGCGCCCGGAAACGGGTTGAACGCCCGCACCTGCCGGTCCAGCTTGACTGCCGGCATGCGCCAGTCAAGTGCGGCTTCTGACTTCTCGATCTTGGCGGCATAGCTGACGCCGGAATCTGATTGTGGGCACAGGGGTAAGGGCAATTTTGCCAGCGCCTCGACGATCAGGCCGGCACCCAGTCCGGCGAGTTTGTCATGCAAGCTGCCTGCCGTATCTGTACTGCTGATCGGCAGCTTACCGGAAAGCAGCACCGGTCCGGTGTCGAGCCCGGCCTCCATCTGCATGATGCAGACGCCGGTTTCGGCATCACCGGCAAGAATTGCTCGCTGGATGGGCGCCGCACCGCGCCAGCGCGGCAGCAGAGAGGCGTGAATATTGATGCAGCCAAAGCGGGGCATGTCGAGCACCGTCTGTGGAAGAATCAGGCCATAGGCCGCGACGATCATGGCCTCGGCAGCAACGGCTCGCACCCGCTCCTGGGCCGCCTCATCTTTCAAGGACGGGGGCTGAAAAACCTCGATTCCGGAAGCCAGCGCCAGCACTTTGACCGGCGAGGCTCGCAAAGCCATGCCTCTCCCTGAGGGACGATCCGGCTGAGTAAGCACCAGCTTGACCTGATGCCCTGCAGCCAGAATCGATTTCAATGCCAGCGCAGAAAAATCGGGAGTTCCGGCAAAAACCAGTTTCATGCGGTGATCCGCGACTGCTTGAGTAGCTTGGCCTTGATCCGCATCTGTTTGAGCAGCGAAAGATGCTCGACAAAGACTTTCCCTTGAAGATGATCCATTTCATGCTGCAGGCAGACCGCCAGCAGACCATCGGCGGCAATCGTCTGCGTCTGGCCAGACAGGTCGAGATAGCGCACGACGACATGCTCTGCGCGCTCAACCTTGTCGTAAATGCCAGGCACCGAGAGACAACCTTCTTCGCAGAACTGGACACCATCGCTCTCGACCAGTTCCGGGTTGACCAGCACCAGCAATTGATCCCGTGTTTCGGACGCATCAATGACGATAAGCCGCTTGTGAACATCGACCTGGGTGGCGGCCAGACCGATGCCCGGGGCTTCGTACATCGTCTCAGCCATGTCGCGCGCAAGACGCCTGATGCTGTCGTCAAGCTTTTCAACCGGAACGGCAGGCGTTTTAAGGCGTGGATCAGGAAAACGTAGTATTGGTAGTAGCGGCATAAAAAGCTTGATCGAAGAAGTAATTACGTGCAGAATCTAATGCAACATCTTGAAAAACGGCGCAATATTTGCGCATTGTATGCGATGTCTGCGGCGGGAGCGTGCTGTGAGGATGTGGCTGGGAACAAGACGCGAAAATCTCCCGTACCCGATGCTCCGCAAGCATTCACAGACGTTGCCGCCCGTTCGTATGAGGATAACACGATGATTCGCATTATATCCGCGCTCATTCTGCTTGTGGCTGTCACGCTAAGCAGCGCCGCCGAACAACCACTGCAACTTGCTGATAGTGCAACGGATCGACACATCGTCGTACCCGGAGACACGCTCTGGGGAATCTCTGCCAAGTTCCTCAAGGAACCCTGGCGCTGGCCCGAAATCTGGCGCATGAACCAGGAACAGATCAAGAATCCGAACCGAATTTTTCCAGGGGATGTGATCGTCCTTGATCGCGATGGCGACGGTAAGCCATTTCTGCGCATACAGAATGTCAGACTGCAACCGAAAATCTATTCCGAGTCGATGACGCAGGCGATTCCCCCGATTCCGCCAAATGTCATCGAACCTTTCATTTCCGCACCCCTGATTGTTGAAATCAATGGCCTGAATAGTGCTCCACGCATTGTGGCCACTCAGCAGGATCGTGTATTCCTCGGCAATGGTGACCTCGCTTATGTCGATAACGCCGATCCATCCAAACAGCAATGGCAGATCTATCGTAACGGTAAGCCGCTGCTTGATCCTGAGGACCCCAAGCTGATTCTCGGCTATGAGGCTTTTTATCTGGGCACGGCATCTCAGGTACAAGCCGGACATCCGGCAACCTTCGTCGTGCTTACTGCAAAACAGGAAATCAGTCGCGGCGACCGCCTGGTGCCCGCCATTCGCCCAGCATTGGTCGCTTATGTACCGCACAAACCCGAATCCCAGGTCGATGGCCGCATCATCTCGGTCTATGGAGGTGTCGGCGCTGCCGGACGCGGGTCCATTGTTTCACTGAATCGTGGCACCAGGGATGGACTGGAAATCGGGCACGTCCTCGCTCTCGAGCGTAACCGCACGGTTGTGGAACGTGACGAAACGGATAAAAAAGTGAATGTTCAGATACCACCCGAACGAATCGGTCTGATCTTTGTATTCCGCACGTTTGAACGGATTTCTTATGCACTGGTCGTTCAGTCTGAGGGCACCACAGAGGTCAATGACTTCGTCCGCACACCCTGAGCAATGAGTGCCGGAGAGTCGCTCTACAGCTGGCTGCGACTGACACTCATTGCCGGCATTGGCGGCGAAACACAGCGTAAGCTGCTGGCCGCTTTCGGACTTCCGGAGTCGGTCTTTTCCGCCGGCCGCAGTGCGCTGCGCGGTATCATCGGCGACAAGGCGACCAGCCTCTTGCTCGACACCGACAATGGCGCACGTGTTGAAACCGCACTTGCCTGGGCGGAAGGTGCTGATCAGCACATTATCACGCTGGCCGATCCTGAATACCCCCGAAGCCTGCTCGAAATCCCGGACCCCCCGTCACTGCTCTATGTACGCGGCTGTCTTGAACTGCTTGACCGTCCGACGTTGGCTATTGTCGGCAGTCGCAGCCCGACTGCGCAAGGCATTCAGAATGCCGAACGTTTTGCCTCGGCCTTTTCCGACGCCGGTCTGATCATTGCCAGTGGCCTTGCCCTGGGTATCGATGCTGCTGCGCATCGCGGTGCCCTTTCCCGCACAGGGGATACCATTGCTTTTATTGGAACCGGCATTGATCGCATCTATCCGGCGAAGAACCGTGAACTCGCTCTGGAGATCGGCGCCAGAGGGGCCATTGTGTCTGAATATCCGCTTGGAACACCAGTCAGTGCCTCCAACTTTCCACGACGCAACCGACTGATTTCAGGCATTTCACGCGGGGTACTGGTAGTCGAAGCCGCACAGGAAAGTGGCTCGCTGATTACTGCGCGGCTCGCTGCCGAGCAGGGGCGTGAAGTTTTTGCTATTCCCGGTTCGATTCATTCGCCGCAATCCCGCGGTTGTCACAAGCTCATCAAGCAGGGCGCCAAGCTGGTTGAAACAGCGCAGGATGTCCTGGAGGAATTATGCTGGAATGCAGTAGAACGGGGAGCTGATAACGAGACCGCTGGCGGCCCTGACCAGTCCGTTGAGTTGCTTTCCATGATGGGCTTTGATCCCTGCGGACTGGATGAACTCGCCGCGCGCAGTGGTTTGACGGCCGACTCACTTTCCGTGATGCTGTTACACTTGGAACTGGATGGTCGGGTTGCCAGCTTGCCTGGAGGTCGCTACCAACGCCTCGCCGAAAGCTGATTACCCGGTTTCGTATCGGCGAAGGACTGCTTGCCAGCGTTGCCCCGGAATTGTTGCACTGACAACGTCGATACGTTTCGACGTTTAATTGTTTCATGCACCCCTGACTTGCCAAGCGCGGTATTGTGCTTTTATTATTCCCCGCGAAGCGCTTTTGTCTTCACATTCTAATGTCATATAACTTTCCCACATTCCCAGGCCGATAGACTCTATGAGCAAGAAGCTGATCATTGCCGAGAAACCTTCCGTCGCAGCCGACATCGCTCGGGCACTGGGGGGGTTTAGCAAACATGATGACTATTTCGAAAGAGAAGACAGCGTTATCTGCTCCGCTGTCGGTCACTTGCTGGAATTGGCCTGCCCAGAGGAATACGAGGTCAAGCGGGGCAAATGGTCTTTCGCCCACCTGCCGGTCATTCCTCCCTACTTCGCACTCAAGCCTATCGAAAAATCCGAGCCGCGACTCAAGCTGCTAACCAAACTGATCAAGCGCAAGGATGTAAGCAGCCTGGTGAATGCCTGCGACGCGGGTCGCGAAGGCGAATTAATCTTCAATTACATCGCGCAGCATGCCAAAAGCGGCAAATCAGTCGAGCGCCTGTGGCTGCAATCGATGACACAACAGGCGATCAAGGACGGGTTTTCCAGACTGCGCGCCGGTTCGGAAATGCAGGGACTGGCTGATGCGGCGGTCTGCCGCTCAGAGTCTGACTGGCTGGTCGGCATCAACGGCACGCGCGCCATGACCGCGTTCAATTCTAAAACCGGCGGCTTTCATTTGACAACGGTTGGTCGTGTTCAAACACCAACGCTGGCGCTGATGGTCGAGCGTGAAGACAAGATCCGTAAATTCAAACCCCGCCCCTACTGGGAACTGGAGGCTGTCTTTGCCTGCGCCGCAGGCGAATACAAAGGAAAGTGGTACGACGAAAAGTTTGCCCGAGGCAAGTCGGAAGAAGACGAACAGCAACGTGCTGACCGACTATGGGATGAGTCCAGCGCAAGGTCGCTGTTAAGCAAATGCAAGGGCAAAACCGGTGCGGTCAGTGAAGAGGCCAAGTCTACAACGCAGCTTTCGCCCTTGCTTTATGATCTGACCAGCCTGCAGCGCGAGGCCAACAGCCGCTTCGGCTTCTCGGCGAAATCCACACTCGGTCTGGCACAGGCACTTTACGAAAAGCATAAGGTGCTGACCTACCCCCGTACCGATGCTCGTGCGCTACCCGAAGATTATCTGGATACGGTCAAGGATACGCTAAGAATGCTGACCGGCGAAGGCGTCGGCAAAGGGCACGACGAAGCCATATTGGCCCGTTTCTCTCCCTACGCACACCAGATTCTGGCGCGCAACTGGGTTATACCGAACAAGCGTATTTTCAACAACGCCAAAATTTCTGACCACTTCGCCATTATCCCGACACTTCAGGCACCCAAGCATCTTTCCGAACCCGAGCAAAAACTTTACGACATGGTCGTCAAGCGTTTCCTTGCCGTTTTCTATCCGGCGGCGGAATATTTGATCACCACGCGTGTCACGCGCGTCAAGGCTGAACCCTTTAAAACCGAAGGCAAGGTATTGGTTAATCCCGGCTGGCTGGCTGTCTATGGTCGCGAAGCCCAGGAGGACGAACAGGGCAATCTGGTTGCTGTAAGCCCTGGGGAAACAGTGGACACCAAAGATATTGTTCTTGTCGCTACCGAAACACGTCCGCCACCCCGCTACTCCGAAGCTACACTGCTCTCGGCGATGGAAGGCGCAGGGAAAATGGTCGACGACGAGGAATTGAAAGCCGCCATGGCTGGCCGGGGGCTCGGAACTCCGGCCACCCGTGCGCAGATCATCGAGAATCTGCTGGGTGAGCAGTATCTTCATCGGGAAGGACGTGAACTGCAACCCACGGCCAAAGCTTTCTCTCTGATGACCCTGCTTAATGGCCTCGGCATCCCGGTTCTCACCGCTCCGGAACTGACCGGCGAGTGGGAATACAAATTGGCGCGCATGGAGCGTGGTGAAATGTCGCGCGATGCCTTCATGAATGAAATCGCAGCATTGACTCAGGACATTGTCGATCGCGCCAAGAGTTACGACAGCGACACGATACCCGGTGATTTCGGTGAGCTCTCCACGCCATGTCCTAAATGTGGCGGAAAAATCAAGGAAACCTATAAAAAATTTCAGTGCCAGGCGTGTGATTTTTCTTTATGGAAAATCGTTGCCAGCCGCCAGTTTGAGCTTGCAGAAATCGAGACCCTGCTTTCTGAACGAACCACCGGTCCTCTCACCGGCTTCCGTAACAAGATGGGGCGACCTTTCAATGCCATTATCCGACTCAACGCGGAGAACGCCCCCGAATTTGATTTCGGGCAGGGAAATAACGGCGACTCGAACGGCAGTGAAGAGGTCGATTTCTCCGCAAAGGAATCCTTGGGCACCTGTCCGAAGTGTTCGGCGCGAGTCTTTGAACATGGCATGGCCTACGTTTGCGAAAAATCCGTAGGGCCTGCGAAAACATGTGATTTCCGCTCCGGCAAGGTCATCCTGCAGCAAACTGTTGAAAGCGGGCAGATGCAGAAGTTGCTTGCCACCGGACGCACTGACTTGCTCAAGGATTTTGTCTCTGCCCGCACAAGACGAAAATTTTCGGCTTTTCTGGTGCGCGGGTCCGACGGGAAGGTTGGCTTTGAATTCGAGAAAAGAGAGCCGAAGACTAAGGCAGTTGCCAAGTCTGTTAAAGCCTTGCCCGAAAAGTCCGGGCAAAAATCTCAGGCCAGGAAGCCAGGGACGCGAAAAAGTACAGGCTGAGGTTTCCGGAATTTACTGATTGCACTTTTATGTGGACGTTTCACGTGAAACGTCCGTTATCGCAGATAATTATCTGATTGCGCTAACCCCCTCTGGCGGCTTGCCGACGATCACCGCAAGTGATGCTTCTTATTGCGTAACTCGGCGAACAACAGTGAAACTCAGAAAGTAATGACTTTGTCAGCCGCGAGTGTCCATTCAGTCAATTCGGGCAAGGTTCCTATGCTCACGCCGGCGATCAGTGGCAGCTCGGCTATACCACGAGCCAATGCACAGGTTCTGCACAAGCGTATTTTCGTACCATGCCCTATCAACTCCTGGAGCATCTGCTGCAATCCACCTCCCGACTCCGCAGCTGGCTGATTGGGCAGTCCGACGGTAACCGCATCGGACATCATGAAAAGACGAAGATCAACGGTTTCAATCTCCTGCATGGCGATGGACATAGCCAGCCGTAGCGCACTCAGCATGCGTTCGCTGCCGTAAGCCGGGGCATGAATAATAATCAGAATGCTTTGCACGAAATTCTCCTGAAATCTGTCAAGAATCAATCATGCACTTGACTGGAAATTGCGGCAACAAACAGTAATCAGGGACGAAACGAAAGCCGTTCCTGATCGGTCTTCTCAAGCCATGTCCAAGCACCCACTGGCAAGTTGCTGGGCAAGTGCAGCCCACCAATCGATATGCGATTTAGTCCTTCTACACGGTTTCCAGCGGCTGCAACCATGCGTTTGACCAGATGATATTTTCCCGCGGTAACCGTCAGCCTCAGAACCCTCTCCGATTGCAGATCACAGCCTGTAGCTGCAACGGGTTGCGGTTCATCATTAAGCTGGACCCCCTCTAACAAGGCTGCAATTTGGAATTCGTCAACAGGATGCTTGACGGTCACTTCATAAACTTTGGGTATCTTCTTTTTTGGCGAGGTGTAGGTGTGAATGAACTGACCGTCATCTGAAAATAGAAGTAGACCCGTTGTATCTTCATCTAGTCGCCCGACTGCCTGTACGCCGCGTACCAGCAAAAAATCAGGCAGAAGCGAATATACACTGGCATGATACTTCGGTTTGTGCGAACACTCATACCGAGCAGGCTTGTTGAGCATCAGATAGGCAAATTTCCTGAATTCAAGGATCAAATCATCGACTTCGAAATTCAAACCTTCCGGCGTAAATTCAGCACTAGGATCCAGGCACAAATTTCCTTCAACAGTAACTCTTCCACTGCAAATAAGCGCACGGGATTGCGGGCGACTGCCAAACCCCTGTGACCTGAGAATGCGTTCAAGTTCCACTTAGCGCTCCGAAAAACGGGCCTTGAAGCGGATTACTTCAAGGCCCGTAACCTATGGACACTGAGAATAATAGGTTTAAACGTCGATATTTCTTGCCGCCAGAGCATTCGTCTCGATAAAATTCCGACGCGGTTCGACTAACTCACCCATCAGGGTGGTGAAAATTTCATCTGCCCCGATCGCGTCCTCGATCTGAACACGGAGCAAGCGACGTACTTTAGGATCCATAGTAGTTTCCCAAAGCTGTTCCGGATTCATTTCTCCGAGGCCCTTATAGCGTTGCTTGCTGATCCCGCGCTCGACTTCATTCAGTAACCAGCGCATGGTTTCCGAAAAGCTAGCCACCGACTGCTTTTTTTCGCCACGCGCGATGAACGCACCCGGGCCGTACAAACCAGCCAGAAGTTCGGCGGTCTTGCGTAACTGCACGTAGTCACCGCTAACCAGCAGGTCATCATCAATGACCCCTATCTTGAGATTCCCATGGTGCAACTTTTCGAGCCGTAATTGCCAGCGCTCGTAAACGTTATCGTAACGCGCCAGGATATGCACGCCTATCTTCCTGCCAATAACTTCCATCAAAGCATTTGCACTTGAATGCGCCGAGACCTCGTCAACCAACTCGATCTTTAGATTGGCATCGATCAGCGCGTGAAGGACCTGCGGGTTAATCAGGTGTGAAAGCCTGTTGATGACTGCTTCTGCGAGGAGGTATTCGCGAGCCAATTCTTCAAGAGCCCTACCTGAAATTTGGTTTGCGCCAGTTTTCGGAGTCAGGAACGCATCTTCAAGCGCCAGGGTCAGCAGGAACTGATTCAGTGCCTGATCATCCTTGATATAGCGCTCTGTTTTTCCATGCTTGACTTTATATAGCGGCGGTTGCGCGATATAAATATGGCCGCCTTCTACAAGCTCAGGCATCTGTCGGTAAAAGAACGTCAGGAGCAGGGTTCGAATATGCGCGCCATCAACGTCTGCATCCGTCATGATAATTAGGCGGTGGTAGCGTAATTTTTCCGGCTTGTATTCGTCCTTGCCTATCCCTGTACCAAGTGCAGTAATTAAGGTAACGATCTCCTGCGAGGAAATCAGCTTGTCGAATCGCGCCTTTTCAACATTGAGAATCTTGCCCTTAAGTGGCAATATAGCCTGGAACTTGCGATCACGACCTTGCTTGGCTGATCCGCCGGCAGAATCACCTTCGACCAGGTAAAGCTCGCAAAGGGCCGGGTCCTTTTCCTGGCAGTCAGCCAGCTTTCCCGGCAATCCGACTCCATCAAGCAAACCCTTGCGTCGCGTCATTTCGCGTGCTTTTCGTGCAGCGTCACGCGCCCGGGCAGCTTCAACAATCTTCCCGGTAATCACTTTGGCATCAATCGGACGTTCCTGGAGAAACTCGGTCAGCCTGGAGGCAACCACTTCCTCGACTGCTGGCCGCGCTTCAGAGGAAACCAGCTTCATCTTGGTTTGTGACGAAAACTTTGGATCCGGCATCTTGATCGACAAGACGCAAGCCAAGCCTTCGCGCATGTCATCACCGGAAATTTCAACTTTGGCTTTTTTGGCTATTTCATTTTCTTCAATATACTTATTGATCACCCGGGTCATTGCAGCACGTAATCCGGTCATGTGCGTACCGCCGTCTGACTGGGGAATATTATTGGTAAAGCACAATACCTGCTCGGCGTAAGTGTCGTTCCATTGCATTGCTACCTCGACACTTATCACACCATTAGGAATTGACGATTCGCCAGTTGAAAAGAAAACATTGGGGTGAAGAACCGTCTTTGTTCGATTGATGTATTCAACAAACCCCTTCACGCCTCCCAGAAAAGCAAAATCCTCTTCCTTACCTGTACGTTGATCATTCAGGCGAATTTTTACCCCATTATTCAAGAATGAGAGTTCTCGCAGACGCTTGGCAATGATTTCGTAATGAAACTCGACTTGCCCAAAAATCTCTTCATCTGCCATGAAGTGCACTTCCGTGCCGCGTCGCTCTGTATCGCCAACCACCCTGATCGGTGAAACTTCAACACCGTTCTGAATGACAACGAGACGATCAATTGCCGCACCACGATTGAAATCAAGCTGATACTTCTTGCAATCACGACGGATTGTCAGCCGCAGCCATTTGGACAGGGCATTGACGCACGAAACACCGACACCATGAAGTCCGCCTGATACCTTATACGAGTTTTGATTAAACTTACCCCCAGCATGCAATACGCACATGACGATTTCAGCTGCGGAGCGTCTGGGTTCATGTCTGTCATCGAACTTGATGCCTGTTGGGATGCCTCGACCATTATCCTTTACTGAAATTGAGTTATCCGCGTGAATAGTAATAACGATCTCGTCACAATGCCCGGCAAGAGCCTCATCGATGGCATTATCCACCACCTCAAAAACCATGTGGTGCAAACCGGTACCATCAGAAGTGTCGCCGATATACATTCCCGGGCGTTTTCGAACCGCTTCCAGACCCTCAAGTTGCTGAATACTTGATTCATCGTAGGCAGACGGGTCATTTTCTTCAATCATTCTCAATCCAATTTCTGTTTCACGTGAAACTATTACGGACTATATTTTTAAAATAGATAGTTAAATCCGCATGGGCATAACAACATATTTAAATCTGTCGTTTCCTGGAATGGTTAACAAGGCACTCGAATTGGCGTCGTTGAAACCCCATTCAACAGTCTCAACAGAAGTATTGTTCAGGACATCTAGCAGATAGCTTACGTTGAATCCAACGTCAATTGCATCGCCGCTATAAGCAACTTCTATTTCCTCCTGGGCTTCTTCCTGTTCTGCATTGGCCGCCATTATTTTCAGACTACCGCTGGTTAGCACGAGTCGAACACCCCGGAATTTTTCATTGGTTAAAATTGCTGCTCTAACCATTGATTGAAGAAGTTCAGTACGCTTCAAAGAAACAATATTCTTGAGCGTGGCCGGAATCACACGCTCGTAATCAGGAAATTTCCCGTCAATCAACTTTGATACCAGGTTGATATGACCAAATTGGAAACGAATCTGATTTGGGGCCAATTCAATATTCAGCGGTTCGTCATTATCAGCGAGCAACCGATTGAGTTCGAGCACTGTTTTACGCGGCAGAATAAGTTCCTGACGCGTTGAAGATACTTCACCACCGAGCGCCATGCTGGCATAGGCCAAACGATGTCCATCAGTTGCAACCGCGCGCAGTTCACTGCCTTCAACCAGGAGCAACAAGCCATTCAGGTAGTAACGAACATCCTGCGCTGCCATCGAAAACTGGGTTTGTGCCAATAACTGACGGAATTGCTTTTGCGTCACTGAAAATTTTAAAGATTCCCCTTCAGAAATTATCATTCGTGGAAAATCTTCGGCTGGCAAAGTCTGCAAAGTGAAACGACTTTTCCCTGCCCGAACCTGCAATCGCTTATCGTCAAGATTCAAGCTGACTTCCGCAGTATCTGGCAAAGAACGCAGGATATCCTGCAATTTTCTCGCCCCGACAGTCACCGCACCGTCGCCATCGATCGATGCGCTACTGGTCGATGTTGTAATTTGAATTTCAATATCAGTTGCCAACAGAGTAAGCTTTTCACCCTTCTTTTCAAGCAAAACATTCGACAAAATAGGCAAGGTATGCCGCTTCTCAACAATGCCTGAAACCGATTGCAAAGGAGCAAGAAGGGTGTCGCGATGGGTTTTAATAAGAAGCATATATATAAATCCTATAAAGATAATATCAAAGACAACTCTGTGGATATCTACAATTTATCGTTATATTTCAGTTAATTAATTAGCTTTTTGAAGATATTAAAAGTCTGTATGCGCATGGGGATAAAAAAGGATAACTTATCAATAAACTAAGATTTCAATACATATTCACTAATTACACACAATAATTCCACATGCTTATACATAGATGCATTAGCTCTTCAATACCTGCAATAGTACGTGTACATCATGATTTAACTCATTGTCTTTGGCGCGTAGAGTTTCGATGGTACGGACAGCATGCAGAACCGTTGTATGGTCGCGGCCACCAAAAGCTTCACCGATTGAAGGGTAACTTTGTGAAGTCAGATTCTTTGCTAACCACATGGCAACTTGCCGTGGCCTGGCAATCTGACGCGTGCGTTTTTTCGAAAACAGATCAGCAACCTTGAGTTTGAAATAATCCGCAACGGTCTTCTGAATATTTTCAACGGTAATTTGTTGATTGACTGCACCGATCAGATCCTTGAGTGATTCTTTTGCAAGATCCAGTTCGATTTTTTGACCATGGAAGGAAGCGTAAGCAAGAACCTTCTTTAATGCCCCTTCAAGCTCACGAACATTTGATCTAAGATGTTTGGCAATGTAAAAGGCAACTTCATCATCAAGTACTACGCCTTCCACTTCAGCCTTCTTTTTCAGTATTGCGACGCGCATTTCAATCTCAGGCGGTTCGATCTGAACCGTCAGACCCCAATCAAACCGGGTAATCAGACGGTCTTCAAGACCTGAAATATTCTTGGGATAAGTATCGCAACTGATTACAATTTGCTTTCTTGCTTCAATCAACGCATTGAAAACAAAGAAAAATTCTTCCTGCGTCCGGTTTTTTCCATTAAAGAACTGCACGTCATCGAGTAGGAGGACGTCAAGCGAACGATAGGTACGCTTAAAAACATCAAATGACTTGGTCTGATAAGCACGAACCACATCCGAATAATAATCTTCAGCATGGACATAACGAACCACCTTTTCAGGATTTTGTTCGAGAATGTGGTTGCCTATCGCATGGATAAGATGAGTCTTTCCAAGACCCGTACCGCCGTAAATGAACATCGGGTTGTAGGCTGCACCGCCAGGGTTGATGGCTACTTGAACTGAGGCGGCCCGGGCTAGATCGTTTGCTTTCCCAACAATCAGGTTTTCGAAAGTAAAACCGGGGATGAGCCGTGATTTTTCGTAGGAAGAACGCGACTTATCAAGTGGACGCTCAAAAACAGCAGGCGTATTGAAGTGCGCGTTATTGAGAGTACCGCCTGCGTTTGCAGGCGATGATGAGTTGGCTGGGGGCAAGCGCACCTGGTTGGCCGGCGCTGCCGAACGTTCGCCGAGCATCAAAGAAACACTGACCGGGGCAGAGAAAAATGCACTGCCCAGTTCTTCGATGCGCGTCAGGTAGCGCTCCTTGACCCACTTCAGAATAAACCCATTGGGGGCAAGCAGGCGCAAGCCGTTAGCCAGATCCTCTTCACCTTCAAGACGAAGTGGTCGAATCCAGGTATTGAATTGCTGAGGAGGAAGTTCTTGTTCGAACTGACTCAGACAGGATGTCCAGAAGCTACTCATCACTAATGATTCAAAACAATCCCGATCAAATGCTGCCGTAAGATAGCTGGTGGAAGTCTGCAATTTCCGCACATACATTCAGGCAAAAGCTGGGGGTACGTTTAGAAAATAAATTTCGGGCCTGGACAGGAATTGCTTATACCTGCTTCCCGGTGCATTTATCAGGCAGTTGCAAACATGGAAAGATAAAGATTTTAACCCGTCAGATGAAAGTTATCCACAGCATAAATAAAAATTTAGACTTGACAAGACCGATCCTAAGCATGTCTAATTGCGCGTTTACTTCGCAATGACTTCAAGGGTTTAATAATGAAACGCACTTATCAACCGTCGGTTATTCGCCGCAAGCGTACCCACGGCTTTCTCGTTCGTATGGCTACCCGTGGCGGTCGTGCTGTAATTCGTGCTCGTCGTGCCAAAGGTCGCCATCGTTTGGCCGTTTGAGCGCCAAACTACCGAAGGGCGAACACCAAGTATCATCTGCGGTGTTCCCCAAGTGTTTTCGACTGACCAAAACGGATGAATTTTCATCCGTTTTTGCATTCAGGAAGGCACTGAAGAGTCCGCATTTCCTGTTACATTACCGCCTTCGGGCGGTTGAAGAAGTGTCAGGCGCAAGGTTGGGCTTGGTCGTCGCAAAACGGCTTCTACGCCGTTCTGTCGACCGAAACCTGATTCGGCGTCTGGTTCGAGAGCACTTCCGCATGATGCGTTGCCGGCTGTCTTCGCGTGATGTGATCTTGCGCTTGGCGGCCAAACCCGAAACACTCGACCGACGAGCCCTGGCTGAAGAGATCAAGGGCTTGCTGGCGAAAATGATTTCACCTGAACGTTGAGCCGATGAAACACTTGCTGCTGGCGCTGATCCGCATCTATAAATACATGATCAGTCCTTTCTTTGGGAGTCGCTGCCGTTTTTTTCCAAGCTGCTCAGAGTATGCCTTGGAGGCGGTGGACAAATACGGTGCATTCAAGGGGACATGCCTCGGCCTCAAACGTATATTTCGCTGCCACCCGTGGAATACGGGTGGTTTTGACCCCGTACCCTGATTCTTTTTAATTGTATAGGCCGTTCATGGACAACCGACGCCTGATTCTCCTGCTGGTTTTTTCCTTTTCCCTGGTCATGCTTTGGGATGCCTGGCAGAAGTATAACCAGCCCAATGTTTCAGCGCAGCCGACAACGGCTACTGCGTCCACTAATGGTTCGTCCATTCCGGTACCGTCAGTACCCAGTTCGACGCCTGCTACCGTCCCTGCAATGCCGCTTATACCTCCGTCAGCAACGGCAACAAAAGGCGAGCTTATCAGCGTCAAGACCGATCTTTTCGTGGTCGACGTATCGACGCAAGGCGGTGATATCGTCGGGCTTGAGCTGAATAGATACAAAGAAGTAAATAACAAGGAAAAAAACTTTTCACTTTTTGACGCCAAGCATCAATATGTAGCACAGAGTGGCCTGATCGGAGAAGGCCTCCCCAATCACAAGACGATGTTCAGTGTTGCTGGCGGAAAACGGGAGCTTGCACCGGAAGCGAACAGTATTCAGCTTAGGCTGGAGGCCCCTTCTCTGAATGGCGTCAAGGTAGCCAAGATCTACACGTTCACGCGCGGGAGTTACCTGATCAATGTCAGTTATGAAATTGACAATGGCAGCCAGAAGGACGTTGTCGCGCACGCCTACTATCAGTTGCAGCGGGACACGGTAACGCCGGATGGCGAAAACAGCATGGTCAGTACTTTCACGGGCCCTGCGGTTTATACCGAGCAGGAAAAATATCAGAAGATCGATTTTACTGATATCGAGAAGGGCAAGGCCAAGTTCAACAGCAAAGCCGACAACGGCTGGATGGCGATGGTTCAGCATTACTTCGTATCGGCCTGGATACCCCCGGAAAAACTTGCCCGCGAGTTTTATGTGCGCAAGTTCGAGGGAGGAGCAAAACCGGCAATGACGGCAGGAGTTATCGTACCGACCCCCGTCATTGCGCCAGGAGCCAAGGGCAGCCAGACGGTCGCGCTGTATGCCGGACCGCAAACCCAGTCGACACTTGATCAACTGGCCAGGCCGGTAGCCGAAGGCGGCGCCGGTGCCCAGGGCCTGCCCCTGGTTGTCGACTACGGCTGGTTGACCATTGTTGCCGCGCCGATCTTCTGGTGCCTAGAGTTCATTCACAAGCTTGTCGGCAACTGGGGCTGGGCCATCGTCCTGCTGACCATTGGCATCAAGGCGCTTTTCTTCCCCCTGTCTGCGGCCAGTTACAAATCGATGGCCAAGATGAAAGCCATTACGCCGCGCCTGACGGCATTGAAGGAGCGCTGTGGTGATGACAAGCAGAAGCTGAACATGGAGATGATGAAGCTGTACAAGACCGAGAAAATAAATCCGCTCGGTGGCTGTCTGCCGATCGTGATACAGATTCCGGTTTTCATCGCCCTCTACTGGGCGCTGCTTGGTGCCGTCGAAATGCGCGATGCGCCCTGGGTTTTATGGATCCACGACCTGTCTTCGCAAGACCCGTTCTATATACTGCCGGTCATCATGATGGCCACCATGCTGATTCAGACCAAGCTCAACCCCACTCCACCCGATCCCATCCAGGCCAAGGTGATGATGGTGATGCCCTTTGTCTTCGGCGGGATGTTCTTCTTCTTCCCATCCGGTCTGGTGCTCTACTGGGTGGTTAACAACACCCTCTCCATTGCCCAGCAATGGCAAATTACCCGGATGATCGAACGTGGCGGAAAAGCCGCCAACGACGCCAAGGCCTGACACGATAGCCGCTATCGCCACGGCTCCCGGCCGTGGCGGTATCGGGGTCATTCGTGTTTCCGGGCAGAGCCTGCCGGGTTTTGCCCACACCCTCTGCGGCAAGCAGCCACTGCCGCGCGTCGCGACGGTCGCCAATTTCCACGCCGCCGATGGTTGCACTATCGACAGCGGATTGCTGCTTTATTTTCCCGCACCACACTCTTTCACTGGTGAAGATGTTCTCGAACTGCAGGGGCACGGCGGCCCTGTCGTATTGCAGATGCTGCTCGCACGCTGCCTCGATCTCGGGGCGCGCCTGGCCGAACCGGGTGAATTTACCCGCCGTGCCTATCTCAACGGAAAGCTCGATCTGGCGCAGGCCGAAGCGGTTGTCGATCTGATCGATGCGGCGACTACAGCTGCCGCACGGTGTGCCATTCGCTCGCTGCAAGGCGAGTTCTCGGCAGAAATCAACGCGCTGCTCGAGCAACTCACCGAACTGCGGGCACTGGTCGAAGCGACCCTCGATTTTCCCGAGGAAGATGTCGATTTTCTGCAAGCTGCCGATGTCACCGGTCGCCTTGAACGCTTGCAGGACAGGTTGGCCAACGTCCTGGACCGCGCCCGGCAGGGCAGGCTCTTGCAAGGGGGGCTGCATGTCGTACTGGCCGGACAGCCCAATGTCGGGAAATCCAGCCTGCTCAACCGACTTGCCGGTGATGATCTGGCCATTGTCACCTCGGTCGCCGGAACGACGCGTGATGTCGTGCGCAGCACGCTTCAGGTCGAAGGCATTCCGCTGCATGTCATCGACACGGCCGGTTTGCGTGCGACCGAAGACGAAATCGAGAAAATGGGAATAGCGCGTACGTGGCGCGAGATCGAACGAGCCGATGTCGTGGTCCTGCTGGTCGATGCTCGCAGCGGTGTCGTTGATGCCGAAAGGGAAATTCTTGCCCAGCTCCCGGCCCATCTGGCCCGTATTACCGTCCATAACAAGGTTGATCTTGCCGGACGCGCCGCAGAGCGTTATGACGAGAGCGATGGCGTTGCCATATCGCTTTCTGCGAAACATGGAGATGGGGTTGACTTGTTGCGCCAGGAATTGTTGCGCATTGCCGGTTGGCATCCGGCAGAGGACGTGTTCATTGCCCGTGAGCGCCACCTGCGCGCATTGGCAAAAACCTGCGAACACATTGTCGCGGCACAGGCTCAGTTGACGCAGCTCGAACTGTTCGCCGAAGAGTTGCATTTGGCACAGTCGGCACTCAGTTCAATTACCGGAGAGTTCTCCGCCGATGATTTGCTGGGGGAAATTTTTGGCCGGTTCTGTATCGGAAAATAGCAAGCTTTATTTCTCTCCGCAGGAACGAAAGGCATGCAGCGCCTCTCAAAGCTCTTTCTGCCGGATGCGATTCCTGCCCCCATGTTTAACCTCGTACATTACAGCGTCTGCCTCCGCCATCAGGGTGTCGAAATCGACCGGCGCTCGCTGGCAACTCGCCACGCCAATGCTGAAAGTCACTGGCCAGTTGCGCGAATCCATCGCAGTCAACAGCCGGCGCTGCAGTTCGCCGATATAGTTTGTGACAGTTGCTCCTTCCATTCCTGGCAGAATAAGGGCAAATTCATCGCCGCCAAGCCGCCCGGCGACGTCATTGCTGCGCAACCGGGCGCTCAGGACATCTGCGACACACGTCAGTACAGCATCACCCGCTTTATGCCCTGCTTCGTCATTCACCTGTTTGAACTTGTCCAGATCGATGAATACGGCAGTGATCGGTGCTCCGTCGCGTTGCGCCTGCGCCAGTGCCTGGCGCCCACGCGAAAAGAATTCGCGCCGATTGGGCAGTTGTGTCAAGGAATCCTGCCGGGCGAATTGGCGTTCGCGGTCAAGGACGCTGCGTAGCCGAACAAGGACCCAGATGCTGGTGCAAAAGACAAGCAG
Source organism: Accumulibacter sp. (assembly GCA_020049495.1). Classification (GTDB taxonomy): domain Bacteria; phylum Pseudomonadota; class Gammaproteobacteria; order Burkholderiales; family Rhodocyclaceae; genus Propionivibrio. Next base: position 12,034 of record JAIFKU010000092.1, on the reverse strand, counting down.
TCGTCCTGCGCTGTTAATGATCATTGGCCAAAGTCCAGCCTGAGCGAATCCAAGCAGATAATCGCCGCTTAGCCACAGACCGGTTGTCATGATCGCGACGCCATAGCCGGCCACCGGACCCGCGAACCAGGCCACGATAGCTATTGGGGGTGAGAAAAAGACGTAGAACTCGTAGGTCAGTCCCAAGACCGTATGTAGATGGGCGAGCGCTGCAATCAGGGCGATGGATATCGAAATCACGCCGAGACGAGCGATGGGTCTGGGTCGCCAGAGAATGGTGTCACGCAGCCTCATCGTGCGTCACCAGGATCGGGTCATGGGGAAGGCCGTCGCATGTTTGGCGACCCACCGTCGTTTCCTTGCTGTAAACCCAGGCATCGCAACGCTATCCAGTCGTTTGCGCAGTTTGACTATTTCACGTCGGAGTTGGGCATTCTCACCGGCCAGTGAGGGCTGGCTCGCATCAACATGTTCGGTTTGAATGGCGTTGACAATAACCGCAATGAACAGGTTGAGCAGGGTGAAGGTCGATGCCAGAATAAAGACCAGGAAGAAGAACCAGGCCAGCGGAAAGACTTCCATGATGGGTCGTACGATACCCATCGCCCAGCTTTCCAGAGTCATGATCTGAAACAGCGTGAAGGTGCTGTCGCCAAGCGTACCAAACCACTCCGGGAAAGCGGTGCCGTAAAGACGGGTGGCTATTACTGCCGCTACGTAAAAGATTAGGCCAATGATTGCACAAACCGAGCCCAGGCCAGGCAGGGCTGACAACAGTCCGCCGATGACGCGCTTCATGCTGGGTACCAGCGTGATCAGTCGCAAGACACGTAACACGCGCAAGGCCCGCAGCACAGCGAGCGGTCCTGATGCCGGAATCAGTGCGATGCCCACCACCATGAAATCGAAGACGTTCCACGAATCGCGAAAATAGCTCAGGCGCTGAGCGGCTAGGCGCAGGGCTATTTCAACCACAAAAATCACGAGGATCGTACGGTCGGCGGCAATCAGCCAGGGTCCCCAGCTCGCCATCACCGACGAACTCGTCTCGAGACCAAGGATCAGGGCATTGACCAGAATAAGTGCGACCAGACCGTTTTGTACCAACGGAGTTTCAAATCTCCTGGCCAGCCCGGTAAAAACACCGGGTGGCCATGCCGGCTCGCTTTTCATTTCCGCTCTTCTGGCCATAGCTTGCTTTCCCTGTGCAGGGCATCCGCCTCACGTAGATGACGGTCCTTGCGCAGGGAAAGAACGATTGAGGTAGCGATGATGGCGGCGACAACACCAAGGGATACCGGCACCGGAATCTTGATCAGGTCGATGAGAATCATTTTGACACCGATGAACATCAACACGATGGCCAGGCCATACTTGAGCAGCGAGAAGCGATCAGCCATGTCGGCGAGCAGAAAATACATGGCCCGCAAACCCAGGATGGCGAAGACATTTGAGGTCAACACGATGAATGGGTCCGTGGTGATGGCAAAGATCGCCGGAATCGAGTCGACAGCAAATATCAGGTCGGTGAGTTCAACCAGGATCAGCACGAGAAAAAGTGGCGTTGCGTAACGCACCAATTTCCCCGCTTCTTCCTTCATGACAAAAAAGCGTTCGCCCTGCAAGTCGTTGGTCACCTTCATGTGCTGCCTGATCCATTTGATCACGGGGTTGTTGTTGAGATCGGGTTTTTCGTCGGCAAACCACCACATCTTGATACCGGTAATGAGCAAAAAGACACCGAAGACATAAAGCAGCCAGTGGAACTGAGTAATCAGCCAGACGCCGGCAAAAATCATCACGGTACGCATGATAATAGCGCCGAGAACGCCCAGAACCAGTACGCGTTTCTGCAACTCGAGCGGGATCGCGAAAAAGCTGAAGAGAATCAGCCAGACGAAAACGTTGTCGACGGCGAGCGATTTCTCGATCAGGTAGCCGGTAACGTATTCGAGCGTTTTTTCATTGGCGATGTCGAGGCCCGTGGTGCGATACAGATACCACCACAGGAAGCCGGCAAACAGCATCGAGACCCCGACCCAGATGCAGGACCAAATGGCCGCTTCCCTGAATGAGACCCGATGCTCCTTGCCCCCACCAACCACGAACAGGTCAATCGCCAGCATGACCACGACGATTAAGGAAAAACCAGACCACATCCACCACGTGCCAATTGTTTCCATTGATCTATCCCAAAATTTGAGTTCACGTCCGCTTCATCCGGCCAGCAACAGGGAAGACTTGATGTGAAATTTCATGCTATTCCCCAGAAACAAGAGTGCGCTGTCGGCAGGACGAAAAGCAAAATATTTTTAATTTCTTTGTCTATGACAAACACAAATAAATCGAGTTCCGTCTCGTTCGGTGGTTTTTGCGGGCGATGGCAATGCTGAATCGGTAGGCCGCATCTCTTGCCTTTTCCATAGAGCCCAATAGGGCGAAAAAGACAGAAAAAATTGAGTGAAGCATTGCCGCTTCGCGGCATCTGGTAGATTCATTTCGGCGCGAATGGCCAGAGCCGTTGTGCTTCCGACGTTCAGCCGCACGATCTTCCCGCCGGGGGTTATCTGCCGGACATGGTTGAACAACTGCATTGCCATTCAGGCTGAAAAGCCGTTGAGCCTTCACAAAGACCGAATGAGAGCAAACTCACGGTTCAGTATTGCCCCAGCGCGGCATCAGCTCATGTGCAACGGCAAGCTGGTCAAGAATACGGGCGACGACAAAATCGACGAGATCTTCAACACGGTCCGGATGATGATAGAAGCCGGGATTGGGCGGAAGGATTACCGCGCCAGCGCGCGCCAGGCGCAGCATGTTTTCGAGATGGATGATCGAGAAGGGCGTTTCGCGCGGTACCAGCACCAGTTTGCGACCCTCCTTGAGCACCACGTCGGCGGCACGTTCGATGAGATTGCTGGCCAGGCCCTGCGCTATCGACGCCAGCGTACCCATGGTGCATGGGCAGACGACCATGGCGTCGGGAGGGTTCGAACCGCTGGCCACCGGTGCAAACCATTCTTCGCGTCCATAAACCTCGAGTTTCCCCGGCAATTGCGCGTAACGTGCGTTGAAATAGGCCAGCGCTTCTGACGCCCGCGCCGGCAATTCCATCGTCATTTCCTGCTGAGCAACCACCTGCGCAACCTGGGAATAGACGAGCTGCACACGATAGCCGGCCGTCAGTAGACATTCCAGAAGACGGATGCCATACGGCATCCCGGAAGCGCCGGTGAAGGCAAGGCAGATGGTCTTAGGCATTTCTTACCTCGTGTCTGCGAGTAGGATGTCCGGGAGTTCAGCCAACAGGCGCGCCGCGATCAATCCGTTGATGATACCGAAAGCGAGCGCGGCCGAGGCAAAAAGCGGGACCAGATAAAACAGGCCGTTGTGCGGAATCAGCCACACGCGTGCCAGCAGCAATTGACCACTGATATGAGCGAAGGCAGCAAGTATGCTCCAACTGACCGGTCCGAACCAGCGTCGCGGCAGACGAATGGCCAAGCCCAGCACGAGCAGGCTGAGCACGGCGCCGGTCAGGCTCATGAAAAATCCAGGCGACAGGAACTGGCCGAGCAGCAGACCACCGGCAATGACGCGCAAGCCGCTAACCCAGACTGCGGTTGCCCATCCGTAGCGCGCCAGAACAATCAGCGTGACGATGTTGGACAGTCCCGGCTTGACGCCCGGCAAGGGCAAAGGAATGGCCGCATCGATCAGCGCCAGACCGATGGCGGCTGCCGCAAGCTGCGCTATGCGGTGATCTTCCGGGGTGGTGGTCAACTCAATAACTGAGCGAGTCATAGGTTTCCTTGCCCCCCAGTACCTGGACACTGACCTGATTCGGCGCACAAATGGCGATCTCCCCGGCACGTTCCAGCCAGCCCTGGCGCACGCAATACTGATGCAGTCCGGGGTCGGACACAACACGCACGCGGCGCTTTTCAACGGCAATTGTGGTGACGCCGAGCAAGCCCGGTACTTCGATCTGGCGATTGCGTGAAAGATCGAGTTCGGCGAAGATTTCGCCCCCGCGCTTGATGACGGCCTTTTCGGCGACACCTCCGTGCCACGCCAGAGGAAAGGAAGCGGCACAAAAAGAAATTCCTAGCAGCGACACCAGCCAGTCTCCGTGTCTGAACAGAGCCAGCCAGCGCATCAGGGATTACCGGAGGATGCCGGTGGCAATTCGCGGTGCCGGACCAGCACACGCGCACATTCGTAAAACTGTCGTCCGAGCCACTCGGTGAAATAGACCGAACGGTGCTGGCCGCCGGTACAGCCGATACCGACGGTCAGATAGTTGCGATTATCGCGAATATAGCAAGGCAGCCAGGTGGCGACGAAACGGGCAATATCGTCACGCATGCGCAGCACCTCGGGTTCGGCCTCGAGAAAGGCCACCACTGCAGCATCGCGACCGGTCAGAGGGCGCAAAACGGGTTCGTAGTGCGGGTTGGGCAGGCAACGCACATCGAATACCAGTTCGGCGTCGAGCGGCACGCCGTGCTTGAAACCGAAGGATTCGAAGATCAGCGTCAGCCCCTGTCGTTTCCCGGGGGAAATGAACTGGCCTACCCATTCGCGCAGGGCATTGGGTTTCAGGTCGCTGGTGTCGATGTGATGACCCAGTTCGGCCAGACTCTCCAGACGGACGCGTTCCTCGGCGATGGCCTCGCCTACCGTGCGCTGCTGGCTCGCCAGCGGGTGCCGGCGGCGGGTCTCGGAAAAGCGTCTGAGCAGGGTTTCGGTTTTAGCATCGAGGAACAGGAACTGCAGTTCCAACTCGTTGGCGCGCAGTGCGGCAAGTTGTTGTGGCAGCATGGCGATACCCTCGCCGCCACGAATATCGATGGCGACTGCTACTTTGTCGTAGCCCTGCTGAGCGAGCTGGTCGACAAGTTGCTGCAACAATTGCGAGGGCAGGTTGTCAACACAGTAATAGGACGCGTCCTCGAGCATGTTGAGGGCGATCGACTTGCCGGAACCCGAGAGGCCGCTGATGATGACGATATGCATGAACGTGAGCATAACGGAACGTTGCTCACACGAGCAAGCCGGGCTGGAATAAACTAACACCTTGTTTGTAAAAACCACGCCATGACTTTTCTGGATATTTCCTTTCTTCCCGACCTGATCGCCATCCGTCGCGACATTCACGCGTATCCCGAGCTGGCCTTCAACGAAGCGCGTACCGCCGGGATCGTGGCGCGCGAGCTGGCCTCATATGGCCTTGAAGTCCATTGCGGTCTGGCTAAAACCGGCGTCGTTGGTGTTTTGCGCAAAGGCAGCGGCAAGCGCGCGATCGGTTTGCGTGCCGACATGGATGCCTTGCCCCTGCACGAGAAAAACGATTTCTCGCATCGCTCAAGATACGCAGGCCAGATGCATGCCTGCGGGCATGATGGACACACCACCATGCTGCTCGGCGCGGCGCGCTACATGGCAGAGAACAGCGGTCGCCTTGATTTTGACGGCACCGTTTACTTCATCTTCCAGCCGGCCGAGGAATCTGAGGGCGGCGCGGCGGTGATGATCGAGGACGGACTGTTCGAACAATTTCCGCTGAGTGCCGTCTTCGGTCTGCACAACTGGCCGGGCATTCCGGTCGGCGAGATGGCCATCATGCCCGGGGCGGTGATGGCCGGCACCTGTGCTTTTGAAATTGCCGTTTGCGGCCGTGGTTGCCATGCCGCAATGCCCCACCAGGGCGTTGATACGCTGGTCGTGGCCAGTCAGCTGGTCATCGCCCTGCAGACCGTTGTCGCGCGCAATCTGCACCCCTGCGAAGCGGCCGTTGTCAGTGTCACGCAGATCCATGGCGGCGAAGCGCTGAATATCATTCCTGACGATGCCGTATTGCGCGGGACGATACGCAGTTTCAAACCGGAAGTGCAGGCGATGGTTGAGCACTCGATCGAGCAGCTTTGTGCGGGCATCGCCAGCGCCTTCGGAGCCTTAATCAAGGTCAGCTTCGATCACCGCTACCCGCCGGTGATTAACAGCGCCGCAGAAACGGAGATCTGTCGTCAGGCGGCTGAAGCCCTGTTCGGGGCGGACAGGATTCGCCAGAACGAGTTGCCCTCGATGGGTGCCGAAGACTTCGCCTACATGCTGCAGGAAAAACCGGGCTGTTACGTGTGGCTGGGCAATGGCCCCGGCACGGGAGGCTGTTCCCTGCATAACCCGCACTACGATTTCAACGACGACATTCTTCAGTTGGGCATCAACTACTGGGTTACGCTGGTCGAAACCGTGCTCCAGAAAGGCGTATTCAGCGGGCCGGAGTGACTTGATCCGTGATTGCCAGGCCGGCGTCGGCGGCAACAGGTTCCTGAATGGTGCTTGGCGTGGGCCATGACGGTCGATCACAACCCAGACAGCGATCAGACTCCGGGTCAAAAATGCAGACGCCGGTACACGGGTATTCAAGGATCGGGTCAGTCATGGTTTCAATTGCTCGCGCCGTTGCCCTGCGGCGGCAAGAATGTTCAGCCGCTCGTCGTTTGAAACCCGGCTCCACAAGGCGATCTCGTCGATACTACGAAAACAGCCCAGACAGAGCTTGTTTCCAGTGTCCAGCGTGCACACATTGATACAGGGCGACAGGGCCATTTCCTGTTGTATTGCTTGAACCATACGATACTCGAGTGGAGAGAGGGGCTATGCACTACTCAGACACGCATTACCTGATCCAGTTCGGTTTGCGCTTCTCGAGAAAGGCCGCCAGCCCCTCTTTCCCCTCGGGGCTGGAGCGCGCGCGGGTAATGCGCTGTGCAGTTTCTTCGACGGTGGACTCGTCAATCGGTTGTCCGGCGATCATGCGGATCAGGGCCTTGCTTTCTGCCTGAGCACCGGGACCATTTTTCAACAGGCTGTCGATGATCTCGCCAATGGCCTCGTCGAGCTGATCTTCGCTTGGAACGATCTCGTGCAGCAGACCGATGCGGTAGGCCTCTGCTGCCGAGAAGCGCTCTGCCGAGAGCATGTAGCGACGGCAGTAGCGCTCACCGATGGCGGCCAGCAGGTAAGGACTGATCACTGCGGGCAGAAGGCCAAGCTTGACCTCGGTCAGCGCGAACAAGGCATCGTAGGTGGCCACGGCAATATCACAGGCGGCAATCAGCCCAAGCCCGCCGCCGTAGGCGGGGCCTTGTACACGGGCGATGGTCGGCTTGCCAAGCTCATTCAGGGTGCTCAGCAAGCGAGCAAACCCCCTCGCGTCGCGCAGATTTTCCTGTGAAGTGAAGCCGGCTGTGCGCTTCATCCAGTTGAGATCGGCGCCGGCGCAGAAACTTTTGCCCGTCGATGACAGGACAACGACGCGCACACGCGGATCGGCTTCAAGCTCAAGCAGCCCGGTGGTTATTTCGGAGATCAGAAGCTCGTCAAAGGCGTTGTGGCGGTCTGCCTTGTTCAGGGTGAGAATGCCGATGGATTCGTCGACTTCGGTAATGATCGATTGGTACATAACGCCCCCTTCAAATTTGCTGGCTTGCCCTTGCTCGTCAATTGCGTTGCTTCTTCGGCTCTGGCCTGCTTCGCGCAGAGCGGTTGGTCATGAATACACCGAGAATAATGACTACCCCTCCGCCAAGGACGGCGAAGCCGAGTCTTTCGCCAAGCAGAAGTGTACCAAGAAGGACAGCAAATACCGGAACCAGATTGATGAACGCCGCCGACCTGGTCGTACCGATCAGCGAAATCGCTTCCGAATACCAGGTAAAGGCGACAGCCGTTCCGAGCAGGCCGAGAAAAACAATGCTCGATCCGCCGCGCCAGGTTATGGCGCCGAGGTCGAATAGTGTCCCGTCAGCCAGTGCGGCAGCGGTCAGCATTAGCCAGCCGATGAGACAAGCGCCAAAGGCCATCGACAGCGGCGACAACTGTCGGGAAATGTTTCGACTGATCAAGGTGTAGCTGACCCAGGATACAACACTCCCCATGAGCAGCCATTCTCCGAAACCGACCTCGCCGGTGAGCAGCCGTGTCGGATGTCCGCGGGTGATCACCAGCAGGCAACCGGACAAAGCCAGAACGATACCAAGAGCCTTTGTTGGTGACATCGGGAAACGAAACAAGAACCAGTCGGCGAAAGCGACCATGGCCGGAATGAGCGCCGTGACCAGTGCGCCTCGGCCGGCTTCGACGTACCTCAGGCCATAGAGAAAAAAGACGTTGTAGAAAAATATGCCGGTCAGTGCCAGCGCCGCCAGCATCAAGCATTGCCGCCCGGACCATCGGGGCCATCCTTCGCGCAAGGCCAGCAGAATGCCCAGCGCTAGTGCGGCGATAAAAAACCGCCAGCTGGCAACGGCGAATGGCGACGCTTCCTGCACGGCCACGCGTCCGGCGATCCAGGTTCCTCCCCAGAACAACACCGTGAGGAGGAGTTTGGCGTAAATGACGGGGCTTACCTGTGGCATCGGATGGGTCGTTCATGCTGAAGCGAGAGAGGAGTGTGGAGTGTATAGATTCTCAGGTTTATTACAATCGGCCATACCGGAGCGCCTGAAGTACAATCAGGGAAATCATCGACAAAGAGGAAAATATGGCTGTTGAAGATGCCAAGCGTGCACACACTGACCGAATGATCGCCGAGTCCATTCGCCAGCGTCAGACACGAGAACTGGGATATCGCGAGCAGGCGCTGAAGATTTACCCGTGGATTTGCGGGCGTTGCGCGCGCGAATTCGCGCGCGAGAACCTGCAACAACTGACAGTGCATCACCGCGACCACAACCATGACAACAACCCGAGCGATGGCAGCAACTGGGAACTGCTGTGTCTTTACTGCCACGACAACGAACATTCGCGTGAACTTGATGCCGATGCGGCGCGTCTGGCCGGTGTCAGCGACAGCAGCAAGGTTTCGGTGAATCGGGCAACCGCGCAGCCTTTCGCCAATCTGAAAGACCTCCTCAAGAAGAGTGAGCGCTAGCTCCCACCGGTTTCCTGGCGGTACAAGGAATTATTGATTGACACTTTCGTGAGGAGGGTCTAAATTCTGCCGACTCGTCAGTCGGCAGAACCCGAATGAAACAGGCCTTCTTTCAACTCACCTCTGAAAAACAGCAGTCGGTACTCAACGCTGCGCTGGTCGAATTCGGCACGCATGATTTCGATGCGGCGTCGCTTGACCGTATCGTTGCTGCTGCCGGTATCTCCAAGGGCGGGCTCTACGAATACATAGCCTCGAAAGAGGAGTTGTATGTCTACTGCATGGAGCAGACCTGGTCAGCGCTCTATCACTACATCAAGACGCAGGTTTCCGACGCCAGTACACCTTTGCCCGCCGATATTCTTGACCGTTTCATGACGGTTTCGCGGATCGCCATTGAATGGTACCTGCAGCATCCTGCAATGCTCGGCCTGATCGTGCGCATCGCCCGCTTGCCGCGCGATGCGCTGGCGGGCAAGGCGCAAGCCGTTTTCGACAGCCACTTCAGCGAAGTATTTGCCGGACTGGACGCTTCGCGACTGGCGTATCCGGTGGATCAACTGGTTGATCTCATCAAGTGGCTACTGGCCAAAACGCGCAAGGATGTGTTGCTGGAAATCGACGCCGGACGTCCGTCAGACGAGTTGCGCAAGGTCTATCTGGAAGAGTGGGCGTTTTTCTGTTCGGTACTGAGCAAGGGGATTTATCGCCCGGATTGAAGCAGGAAGCAGGACCCGTAAAATTTTTTTACTAACGACCGACTCGTGAGTCGGCTTTTATGAGGGGTGTGTCATGTTGGGATTGGGGGATTGGGGAGTCAGTCTGGCTTACCTCTTGATGCTGGCGTCAGCCGCGCTGTGTGTGATTTACGGCTTTATCAACTGGAACAAGCCGAGCCCGGAGGAGGAGATCAAGGAAATCGCTGAAGAAGAAGAATGGGAAAAGGGGGAAATCAAATGAACGCCACAGTTGTCATCACCACGCTCATTTACCTCGCCATCACTGCCGGACTCGGCTATCTCGGCTACATCCAGACCACCAGTTCGAAAGATTACCTGTTGGCCGGGCGCAAGGTGCATCCGGTCATCATGGCCATTTCCTATGGATCGACATTCATTTCGACCTCTGCGATCGTCGGCTTCGGCGGTGCAGCAGCCGTTTTCGGCATGGGCATCCTGTGGCTGACCGTGCTCAATATTTTTCTCGGCATTTTCATTGCGTTCGTGGTTTTCGGCAAGCGCACGCGCGCAATGGGCCATAAGCTGGATGCCCATACCTTTCCCGAATTTCTCGGAAAACGGTTTGACTCCAAGTTCTTGCAAGTGGCGTCCGCCGCGCTGATCTTCATTGCCATGCCACTCTACGCCGGCGCGGTGATGCTGGGTGGCGTAAGTTTCCTGACGATCGCACTCGGGTTGTCGCAACAAATGGCGCTGCTGACTATAGTCACTATCGTTGGTGCTTACGTGATGATGGGCGGGATGAAAGGCGTGCTTTACACCGATGCTTTCCAGGGCGGGATCATGGTGGTCGGGATGCTCATTCTGCTCTGGTTTGCCTACACCGGCCTTGGCGGCGTCGTACCGGCGCACGAGGCGCTTACGGCGATGGCCGACAAGGTCCCGGCGGCACTGGTCGGCAGGGGGCATCGCGGCTGGACGGCCATGCCCGAGCTGTTCTCGCCCTTATGGTGGACATTGATATCGACCGTCGTGCTCGGCGTTGGTATCGGCGTGCTGGCGCAGCCCCAGTTGGTGGTGCGTTTCATGACCGTTAAAAGCGACCGCGAACTGAACCGTGGCGTTGTCATTGGAGGCCTCTTCATCATGCTGATGACGGGCGTGGCTTTCATCGTGGGCGCACTGTCGAATGTCTACTTCGTAAATTCAGTCGGCAAGATTGCCGTTGCAGCGGCTGGCGGCCCGGATAACGTCATTCCGCTCTTCATCAAGGAGAATTTGCCGGAATGGTTTACGGCCGTGTTCATGATTACCCTTTTAGCGGCTGCCATGTCGACCATGAGCTCGCAGTTTCACACCATGGGATCGGCAATTGGCCATGACATTATGGAAAAGGGTATGGGGATGAAATCAGCGAAGCCGGTTCGCGTGGTTCGCGTGGCCATGCTATTTGCCATCCTGTTTACGACGCTGACAGCGTACCTTTTGCCTGGCTTCTTCAAATCGGGAGCAACGATCATCGTCAATGGCACGGCGATGTTCTTTGGCCTGTGTGCCGGCGCGTTTCTTTCGATTTACGGGCTGGGCCTGTTCTGGAAAGGGCTGACCAAAGCGGGTGCGATCAGTGGTTTCTTGAGTGGCTTGTTTGTCAGCTTCTTTGTACTCTTCTTTGTTTTCGAAAAGGTAGCCAAGCCGCTGGGTCTGTGCGAACTGCTGTTCGGTGTGCCGACACTTGGCAGCGGAACGACTCTCGGCAACATCGACCCGCTGGTTTATGCTGTGCCGGTGTCACTGCTATGTACCGTGGCCGTCAGCCTGTTCAGCAAGAAGCTGGATGAACCCCATCTGGCGGCATGTTTCCCGGAAAAGTAAGAGCAGAAAGGGGCCGCCAGGCCAATTACAGATCAGTTAAGTCGTCATCCCCGCGTAGGCGGGAATGACTAATACTCTCAGAATGACGGAATCGTCGAGAATCCGTGCTTTTCCAGCATCGCCAGACCGGCTTCGATGTCGTCGACCTTGAGCACGATCACCGCCTTGTCTTCCTTGTGTTCGAGTGAGGCGTAGAGGTACTCGATGCTGACGCCGGCGTTGCGGAAAAGAGCCATGATGCGGGCGAGTTCGCCGGGGTGGTCGGGCACTTCGACGCCGATGACGTCGGTTTCGCGCGAGGTGAAGCCGGCTTCCTTGAGCAGCTTGACGGCTGCGTCGGGCTGGTCGGCGACCATGCGCAGGATGCCGAAGTCGGTGGTGTCGGCGATGGAAATTGCACGCAGGTTGATGCCGGCATCGGCCAGCAGCGCGGTGATGTCGGCCAGCCGTCCGGTGGTGTTTTCCATGAAGGTGGAAATCTGTTTGATGATCATCAGATGCTCCTCTTGTCGATGATGCGCTGGGCCTTGCCTTCGCTGCG
>JAIFKU010000081.1 GCA_020049495.1 Accumulibacter sp. | reverse complement strand
TCAAGCACATGCACACGCTCTTCGTGCACCCCCAGAGCCTTGACCAGACTGGCAAAATCAACACGCGGCGCATCTTCGCCGTGGATGCCGCGACCGGTACCCGGATTATTCTGCCCTCCGGTCATGCCTACGGCGCGATTGTCGAGAATCAGAACGGTGACGTTACCCCGGTTATAGACGATGTCGAGCAGACCCTGCATGCCCATGTGCATGAAGGTCGAGTCGCCGATCACGGCAACGATTTTCTTGTCCGGCTCGGACTCGGCACGCCCCTTGTCGAGACCCAGCGCCATGCCCATCGACGCTCCCATCGAGATGCACGCATCAAGCGCATTCCACGGATGCCCGAAACCGAGCGTATAACAGCCGATATCACCGGAAATGGTGACATTGCGCAGTTGCGCCAGCGTGTAATAAACCCCCAGATGCGGACAGGCCACGCACATTGTCGGCGGCCGCGGGAACACCTGCATCGGCACGGCCCTGGCAACTTCCGGTAGCGGCTCGCCGAGCAGGCGGGCAATGGCCGGTTTCAGGACAGCCGGCGAAAGCTCACCGCTGCGCGGCAGGATGTCCTTGCCGACAAGCACAATGCCCTGCGCCTTGAGTTCGGTTTCAATCAGCGGCTCGACTTCCTCGACCACCACCAGTTGATCACATTGCGTCGCGAACTTGCGCACAAGGTCAAACGGCACCGGGCAGGAGAAGCCCAGTTTGAGTACCGGCGCATCGGGAAAACCTTCGCGCACGTGCATGTAGGCTGGCCCCGAGGTAACAAAACCGACGCGGCGGTCGCTGCCGCCTTCAGACACGTTGAGCGGAGAAGCTTCGGCCTCGGCGCGCAGCCTGTTCTCGCGCTCGAACATCAGCGGCAAACGGCGACCCGCGGCGCCCGGCACCATCACCCAGCGCGCCACATCCTTGCTGAAGCCGGCTACCGGATGTTCACCACGTTCGCCGACGACCACCAGACCCTTGACGTGGCAGATGCGTGTCGTCATGCGCAGGATTACCGGCACCTGGAAACGTTCGGAGAGTTCAAAGGCCGCCAGCGTGAAATCGTGTGCTTCCTGCGAGTCGGACGGTTCAAGCACCGGAACATGGGCAAAACGCCCCCAGTAGCGCGAATCCTGTTCGTTCTGCGACGACGACAAACCCACATCATCGGCAATCGCGATCACCAGGCCACCGGCCACGCCGGTCAGCGTCATGGTCATCAACGCATCGGAGGCGACATTCATGCCGACGTGTTTCATCGCGCAGAACGCGCGCGAACCGGCCATCGAGGCGCCAAACGCCACTTCCAGCGAAACCTTTTCGTTGACCGACCATTCGGCGTAAATGTCCGGATAGGTCGAGATCACTTCGAGCATCTCGGTTGCCGGCGTGCCCGGATAGGCAGCCGCCACTCGGACTCCGGCCTCCCATACGGCACGCGACACCGCGTCGTTGCCTGACATCAAAAGCCGGCTCTGTGCCGGCGCAGGCCGGGCTGCTTCTCTTGCTGCTGCCGCCATCTCATCTCCCCAACTGGCTGGAATAACTGAAAAACTGCGAAATACGACCGACGGCGAGGAACTTAGCACCAAGCCGGGCCGGAACGCAGACGGGCGAGTATACCGCAGTCGATTTCAGTCGTGTCCCGGGAAACGATGCTCCTGCTTCTTAAACGGCTGTCAGGAAGCAAAATGCAACGAAGCTCCGGGACATCACCCTGGAACTGTTGGGATATCCGTATTAAGGGATGGGTATTGTACGGTGCGACAAGGGAAATTCATGCCGTCCAATTTGATGAGATCAGGATAAGCAGTCTGCCAATCCAGCCATTCAAATCTTTCTGGCAGACCTCGGGCGATTTAGCAACTCAATATAGATTCGGCAGCGAGCACTGAAAAGACCGGAGTCCGTTCATTTCTGGCTCTCAGTTACGCGATCAAACGCCGCAATATCATCGACGCTCATTTCATAAGTCTTCGGGGCACGACCAATATGAGTCCTAAGGGTTTTCAGGGCGAGTTTCAGGTCTCCGTCCATGACGGCTTGACTGATTATCTGGTGTTCCTGAAAAGACAAGTCCGTTTGTCGAGGCTTGGCGGAAAGATGTGTTCTCAAGGCGGCTGACTTACCGGAGACAAGCCGATACGCATCGGCAAGGTAGCCGTTGTTGCATTGCTCAAATATGGCGGCATGGAACGCTGTATCGAAGGCCAGATAGGAACGGACATCCGCTTTTTTCCGGGCGAGAACCATCCCCGAATAGGCGTCAGTCAGCTTGCTGGCAAGACTCTTTTGGTTATGGCTGACCGCGAGCCTGAGTGCAGCTTCCTCCAGGATGAGGCGACACTCGTTGAGTTTCCAGATCTCGTCACTACCCAGGGAGAACACAAACGTGCCGCTTTGCGGGACGACACGCACCAGTCCTTCAATCTGCAATTGAACGATAGCGCGTCTGACGGGTCCCTTGCTGGTGCCCAGGTCGGCAGCGATGCGCGCCTCGGACAGTGGCTCGCCCAGGCCATAATCTCCGGAAATGATGGCTTGACGAAGTTGATCGACTGCCAGTTCATTGAGGGACTTGGGGCGTTCAATTTTCACCATAACTTATCTCCGCTCTCATGCGTCTCGCTCGAATTATTCCAGGCAGCCAGATTATCCCCGACTGAATGTCTGTTGAATACCAATACCCGTTGACACAGCCTAAACTGACATGTTAGATTGCACTTACTGACATTTCAGTTACCAGTATACTTTACTTCAGGCGCTAGGTCCATCAGTGGGGAGGTTTATCAGTGGAAAGTAACACTTCGAATTCTGCGGGTTCGATCAAACTCTCGATCAGTTGTTGTTCCGGCCTAGCTCGACGGGGTATCGAATCGATGATGGTTGCTTGTTTGGTAATCATGACCGTCCTGGTTTTCGGAAACGTCGTTCTCCGCTATGCCTTCAACTCGGGAATTGGCATTTCCGAAGAAATCTCCAGATATTTGTTTGTCTGGCTCACCTTCCTGGGGGCAGTGATCGGCATGTACGAGCGCGCTCACCTGGGCATGGAATCGGTCGTTCAGCGCTTGCCGCTGTGGGGAAAGAAAGTTTGTCTGGGCTTAAGTGATCTGCTGATGCTCGGCTGCTGCTGGCTCCTTTTTTCCGGCAGTTGGGAGCAGACCATCATCAACCACATCAACCACGCACCGGTATCCGATATCCCCTTGTCTTACGTCTACGGCGTTGGCGTATTTTCCAGTATTGCCATCGGAATCCTCCTGCTAAGAAGTCTTTTCAGGCTCGTGACCGGGAAGATTGAGGAAGACGAATTGATTCAAGTCAGAGATTCCGAGGATGAACCCATCGTGCTGGCCGACGTATCCGATCAAATGGAGAAAAGGCCATGACCATTGTCATCTTTATTGGCGTTCTCCTCGGGGCCATGTCTCTGGGGATGCCTATCGCATTCGCGCTAATGGTCACGGGAGCCGCCTTGATGTGGCACCTGGGTATCTTTGACGATCAGATCATCGCGCAAAACATGATCAACGGCGCTGACAATTTCCCTTTGCTTGCCGTTCCATTCTTCCTGTTGGCCGGCGAACTGATGAATACCGGCGGCCTGTCCCGACGTATCGTAGAGGTCGCCGGAGCCTTCGTCGGGCACGTTCGCGGGGGGCTTGGCTATGTGGCCATTTTCGCCGCCATCGTCATGGCCAGCCTGTCCGGATCAGCCGTTGCCGACACCGCAGCGCTTGCGGCACTGCTGATACCGATGATGCGCAAGGCAGGCTACGACGTGGGTCGCGCAGCCGGACTCATGGCTGCAGGCGGCATCATTGCACCGATCATCCCGCCGTCCATCGGTTTCATCATTTTCGGGGTCGCGGCCGGGGTCTCGATCACCAAGCTTTTTTTCGCCGGCATTGTTCCCGGGATCCTCATGGGACTGTCTCTCGTTGTGACGTGGTGGTGGACCTCGCGCAAGGAAAACGTCCAGCCCGAACCGCGCAAGTCTGCGAAGGAGATGCTCGCCGCGCTGCTGTCGAGCTTCTGGGCCTTCCTGCTGCCCGTACTGATCATCGGCGGTTTGAAGTTCGGCATCTTTACTCCAACCGAAGCTGCAGTGACCGCCGCCATGTATGCGCTTTTCGTTGGCCTGTTTGTGTATCGCGAACTGAAAATCAGCCAGTTGTATTCGGTCTTTCTCACGGCTGCCAAGATATCGAGCGTGGTCATGTTCCTGGTGGCAGCCGCCCTGGTTTCGGCGTGGCTGATCACCGTGGCCAATATCCCGGCCGAAGTCACCGCCCTCCTGAAGCCCTTCCTCGGCAACAAGCTGGTCTTGATGCTGATGATGATGATCCTGGTGGTCATCGTCGGTACGGCGCTTGATTTCATTCCCACGATCCTGATCCTCACGCCGGTGCTGATGCCCCTGGTCAAGGCGGCAGGTATTGATCCAGTCTATTTCGGCGTCCTGTTCATTATGAACAATGCGATCGGCCTGATCACTCCGCCGGTGGGTACTGTCCTCAATGTCGTATGCGGCGTGGCCAAGGTCAGTATGGAAAAGGTCATCGTAGGAATCTGGCCGTTCCTGCTCGCCGAGTTGGCTGTCCTGTTCTTGATGGTGTTCATCCCGGAACTTGTGATCGTTCCGGCACGTTGGTTCTACTAATCCTTTAATAAATCGAGGAGTCTCAAATGAAAAAGATCTCAGCTAAATGTGCAAAGCTTGCATTGATCGTGGCATCGCTGACCGCCTGCATTGCGGTGGGAGCCCAGGAAATTCGCGAGCACAAGATGAAACTCGGCTACGCGCTGAAAGAGGACCATCCGCAGGGTTTTGCGGCACAGAAGTTTGCCGAACTCCTGGCCCAGAAAAGCGGCGGCAAGATGCATCTGCAAACCTTCGCCAACAGTACACTCGGCGACGACAAGCAGATGATCGGCGCGCTCCAGGGCGGCGTGCAGGAATTTTCGATTCAGGCGACATCGCCCTTCGTCGGCACTGTCAGAGACTACGGGATGCTCGATTTCTTCTTCATTTTCTCCAACGAAAAGCAGGCTGATGCGGTGCTGGATGGCCCGGTCGGCCAGAAGCTGCTGGCCAAGAACCTGGACAAGGGGCTTGTCGGCCTGGTATTCCTGGAAAACGGCTTCAGAAACATCACCAACAACAAACGTCCGATTTCCCGTCCCGAGGATATCCAGGGACTGAAGATTCGCGTCATGCAAAGTCCGGTCATGATCGAATCAATCCAGCAGCTTGGCGCAAACCCAACGCCTTTGGCCTTTTCCGAACTCTATACTGCCCTTGAAACCGGTACGGTCGACGGCGAAGAAAACCCCTGCCCGATCGTCGAATCCGCCAAATTCGCCGAAGTGCAGAAATTCTATTCGGTAACCAATCACGTCTACAACTCCTTCGTTCTCACCGCGAGCAAGAAGTGGTGGGACAAGCTGAATCCGGCCGAGCAGAAGATCGTGACTGACGCGTCACTGGAGACGCGTGCTTACCATCGCAAACTGAACCGTGAGGTTAACGCCAAGTGCATTGCCGCCCTGCAGGCGCAAAAGATGCAGGTTAACCAGGTTGCGCCGGCAGAAATGTCACGCATGCGTGACAAGACCAAAGGCGTGATGGACAAGTTCGGCAAGGACTTCGATCAGGCCCTGCTGAAGGATTTCCTGGCCGCGATTGATGCCGCGTCGAAGTGAGTTTCCAAATGCTGAAAGTGTATATCAGTGACTATGACTATCCGGACCTCACGATCGAGCGATCTGTGCTCGAACCGATCGGTGCGGAAGTCATCGGACTTTGCTGCAAGACCGGCGATCGTCTGGCTGAACAGGCGGCCGATGCGGACGCCATCTTGCAGCAGTACGCGAAAATCGGCAGAGCGACGATAGCACAACTGAAGTCCTGCAAAGTTGTTGCCCGCTATGGCATCGGGGTCGATATCCTCGATGTCCAGGCGTGTTATGAGCACGGTATTGCGGTTACCAACGTTCCGGAGTATTGCTTCGACGAAGTTGCCGATCATGCCGTGTCGCTTGCGCTGATGCTGCTGCGCAGTATTCCGTTCTACGACCGAAAAGTGCGGTCGGGGTCGTATCGTTGGCAGGATTGGAATGCGCCAATTCCAAGGTTGCGCGGCGCGACTTTCGGCATCATCGGCTATGGGCGTATTGGACAGAATCTGGCGCGCAAACTTCAGGCCTTCGGCATCAAGGTCGTGGCTTTCGATCCCTTTGTTTCCGAGGCATGGATGCGGCAGCAGGGGGTGAAAAAGTCGGTTTTGGATGATCTTCTGTCAGAGTCCAATTGCGTAATCGTAACCGCACCGTATACGAAGGAAACCCACCACATCATCGATACGCAGGCACTCTCCCTCATGCGCGAAGATGCAAGCCTCGTCTGCGTCTCACGGGGGAAGTGTGTGGACAACAAGGCACTCTACGAAGCGTTGATGAGCCGTTCGATTGCCGCGGCCGCGGTCGATGATCCGGAAGAGGAACCGATGAAAATGGAGTCCTGGTCGCCGACGATCAATCCGCTCTTTACCCTGGATAACTTTTTCTGCACGCCGCACACCGCCTACATTTCGACTGAGGCCTTGGAGGAGTGCAGACGGACCGCGGCGGAAAACGTCAGGTCGGTATTGCTCGGCCAGCGCCCCTGGGATTTGTATCTGCCAGCGGGCGTTCCAGTAACAACACAACTTCGCGCAGGGTTCCAGCTTTCAAGAACTTGAGACCCTGTTTCCGCCCGATAACATTCTTTAACCGTTTGCTGGAGAGTAGCTATGTCATCAACTTATGAATCAAAAACAGTCAACCCGCGTCCGCCGATTGACGAAGCCCTGATTGCGCCTTTCCGGGCGCTTTACGATGTTCTCTCGATATCCTGTGTTGTGTCAGACAGCATGGACCGGGCGAATACCATGGACTGCGGTATTGTCCCACGCGGGGCCAACAAGAAAATCATCGGGCCGGCGGTGACCGTCAAACTGAGGCCTGGCGATATCGTCGATTGCCTCGACGTGTTCGCGGTAGTCAAGCCGGGCGATGTTGTAGTCATCGATGCGTTTGGCGAACGAACGACTTCGATCTGGGGCGGCCTCATGGCAGGAATTGCGCGCAACGCCGGCTGCGTCGGCGCAGTGATCGATGGATCCTGCCGTGATACCGACGAAGCACGCATGCTCGACTTCCCCGTTCATGCGCGATGGGTGAACCCGCGCGCAGCACATACGGCGAGCACGCAGCGCAAGACGCCGATCGAAATCAATGTGCCGATTACCTGTGGCGGGATTGCCGTTCACCCGGGCGACCTCGTCGTCGCCGACGAGATTGGTGTGTCTGTCGTTCCTTACGCCGATTTGGCTGCTGTCTATTTGCGGGCCAAAGACCAGGCGGACAAGGAAGCCGGGGCGCGCAAGGACGTTCTGAATGGAATGGGAGTGGAGGAACTTCTCAAGAAATACGGTCGTATATAATCCTGAGAAATTCAGTTGGAGAAAACAATGATGAGTTCAACAAACCAAATGATGGTGCCGAAGGACGTCGCGGATCGTATCGCAAACAGCGGAATCATTGCAGTACTCGTAATTGACGATGTACAGGACGCCGTTCCTGTCGCCCGGACCTTGCTCGAAAACGGGATCGGCGGCATGGAACTGACGCTGCGAACCGATGCGGCCATTGAATCCCTGCGTGCCATTCGGGCTGCCGTTCCGGAAATGTTTGCCGGTGTCGGGACCATCCTGACCAGGGAGCAAGTCAAACTGGCCAAGGACAATGGCGCCGCCTTTGGTGTCGCCCCCGGGTACAACCGGGACGTCGTTGCAGCGGCAATCGAGGCGGGATTGCCATTTGCTCCGGGAATTGCGACGCCCTCCGAGATTGAAGGGGCGCTAAGCCAGGGCTGCAGGATCCTCAAATACTTCCACGCCGAGGGGATGGGCGGCATCGACTACCTTAAAGGGATCAATGCTCCTTACAAGCATCTTGGGCTTCGCTACATTCCCCTGGGCGGGGTCAGTCTGGCGAATCTTCGTCAGTACCTGGCGTACAAGGACATCATCGCCATCGGTGGTTCCTGGATCGCGCCCCAGGAGTTGATCAAGGCAAAAGATTGGGCAGCCATTGCCAAAAATGCGCGCGAAGCATCCGCTATTTTCCGTGAAATGAGGGGCTGACATGAGTTCGATTGTTACTTGCTTTGGCGAAATCATGGGCCGCATTCAGCCCGAGGGCTACAACCGCATTCGCCAGGCTTTCCCGGGGAAGGCCGAAATCACATTCGCGGGCGCCGAGGCGAGCGTCGCCGTCTCATTAGAGATGCTTGGCAGGAAGTCGCGCTATGTGACAGCCCTTCCAAGCGGTCCTTTGGGCGATGCCACGATGGATTCCGTTCGCCGCTTCGGCGTTGATACCGGCTTTGTCGTGCGCGGACCAGGGCGTTTGGGCCTGTACTTTGTAGAGAAGGGGGCTAATCAGAGAGCCAGTACGGTTATCTATGATCGTGCCGGTGCGATTATTTGTGAAACCGCCGGCAACGCCTATGACTGGAAAAATATTTTTTCAGGCAGTACCTGGTTTCATACAACCGGAATCACGCCAGCGGTCTCGCAAAAAACCGCTGAGGCGGTCGTGCTCGCGGTGAAGACAGCGAAAGAGGCAGGGCTGACCGTATCCTGCGATCTCAATTTCCGCAAGAAACTCTGGAACTGGGAAGCAGGAACGTCGCCGGAAAAACTCGCTGGCCGGGTCATGAGCGAGATCCTTCCCTACGTCGATGTCGTGATTGGAAACGAAGAGGATGCTCAGGATGTCTTCGGGATCAAGGCTGAAGGATCGCGAGTCGAGGCCGGAGAGCTTGCCATCGACAAGTATCCTGAAGTTGCCGCGAAACTGGCGAAGCGGTTCCCCAATGTGAAGAAGGTGGCCTTTACCCTGCGGGAAAGCATTTCAGCCAGTCACAACAACTGGGGCGCCATGCTCTATGACGTAAAGACGGGCACGCCAAAATTCGCTCCGATCGACGATGGCGTTTATAAGCCTTACGAAATCAGGAACATCGTCGACCGGATCGGGGGCGGAGATTCGTTTGCTGCGGGCCTGATCTTTGCGCTAACCGACGAGAAGTTGAGCCTTGATGATGCGCAAGCGGTTTCTTTTGCAACGGCGGCATCCTGCCTGTGTCACTCGATCGAGAATGATTTCAATTTCGTGACGAAAGATGAAATTTTCGCGCTGATGAAAGGCGACGCATCCGGTCGGGTCAAGAGATAAACCCGAGCCGGATGATCTGGATTTGCGAGGACAGGTTTTTTATTCGATCACCTATTTCACCGATGCCGGTTTGAAGCAGGAAAGCAGGTATTGGATTGATTTGGGGATACTCACGCCCTGATTAAGTATCAGCGCGGCGAGGATGACGATGCCGGTGGCGATCGGATGGTAGGCCGAAGGCATGTCGAGGAGGTTCAAGCCGTTGTTGATGAAGCCGACCATGACCGCCCCGATCAGGGCGCCGGTCACCGACCCGTTGCCGCCCATCAGACTGGTACCGCCGATGACGATCGCCGTGATCACGTCGAACTCGTAGCCGGTGGCATTCATCGCATAGGCCTGCTGGGTCAGTGATGCCATGACGATACCGGCAATCGACGCCGTCACCGACGAAATGATATAGACGATGATGCGCGTCCGGTCCGGATTGACCCCCGACAGCTTGGCCGACACCTCATTGGCGCCGACGGCGATGCACTGGCGACCGAAGACCGTGTGCTTGAGCAGGATGTGACTGACGATGACCAGAACCGCCATGATGTAGATCGGAATCGGAATGCCGAGAAACTTGCTCACGCCGATGGCCAGAAACTCCTTCGGCTGCATGATGGTGATCTGGTCGCCATTGGAGACCAGCATGGCCACCCCGAACAGATAGGTCTTGGCGGCCATGGTGACGATAAAGGCCGGCACCAGAAACTTCGTCGTCACCACCCCGTTGACCCAGCCGATCAGCACCCCGATGAGCAGCGTGATGACAATGCTCAGCAGCCAGTGCAGACCATAGACGTTCATCAGCACGTTGGCGACGATACCGGCCAGCGCCGCAATCGAGGCCACCGATAGGTCGATGCCGCCGGTGATCGGCGCATAGATGGCACCGGTGGTCATGATGCCAATCAGGCATACCGACCACAGCACGTTGGTCAGGTTATCGACGGTCAGGAAGCGATCCGAGATCAGGGTCAGCCCGACCATCATCAGCAGCAGGATTCCGAACAGACGGAAGTCCACCATCAGTTGCCGCCAGTCTAACGTTCCGGTTTTCATTGTGCACCGCCTTCAACAAGTCCGGAGGCTGCGCGCAGAACATCCTCTTCGCTCACCGCCCCCTCGACAAACTCCTTGATTACCCGCCCCTTGCGCAACACGATGATGCGGTCGGAGAGACGGGTCAGCTCCGGCAGGTCCGAAGAGACCACGATCACCGCCACCCCCGCCTGCGACAGCCGCTCGATGGTCTGATACATTTCCTCCTTGGCGCCGATGTCGACCCCGACCGTGGGCTCATCGACGATCAGGAGCTTCAGGTCGCGGATCAGCCACTTGCCGACCACCACCTTCTGCTGATTGCCACCGGACAGGTTGCCCACCAGCACTTCCGGTCTGGCCGGCTTGACGTTGAGCAGGGCAATGGCCTTCTGCGCGCGTTCGAGTTCCTTCGCCCCGCTGACGAAGCCGGCCTTGCTGGAAATGGTATCGAGATTGGCGATGCCGATATTGCCGGTAATCGAAATCCCGCCCATGATGCCCTGCAGGCGGCGCTCTTCGGGAACAAAGCCGTAGCCGCCGGCAATCGACTTCTCCACCGTCGGCACATAGGGCTTGCCCAGATAGGTGATCGTGCCGCTGTCGAAAGGATCGATGCCGTAAATCGCCCGCATCAGTTCGGTGCGGCCGGAGCCGACCAGGCCGCCAAAGCCGAGCACTTCGCCCCGGCGAACCGAGAACGAGACGTCCTTGAGTTTGCCTTCGGAGCACAGCTTATCGACCTCAAGAACGACTTCGCCGTCCTTCTTGACCATCTGGTGATGCGATTCGTTGTCGGTCAGGATGCGTCCGATCATCAGGCGGATGATCTCGGCCGGGCTGATCTGTTCCTTTTCCAGGACGGCGACCTTGCGCCCGTCACGCAGGACCGTCACCCGGTCCGACAGGGCAAAGACTTCTTCCATGCGGTGCGAGATATACAGGACGCTGATGCCTTCGCTCTTGAGCAGGCGGATGATCTTGAACAGTTGCGCGCTTTCGGTCGAGGTCAGCGAACTGGTCGGTTCGTCCATGATCATCAGCGAGGCCTTGTTCGACAGCGCCTTGAGGATTTCAACGGTCTGCCGCTGCGCGATCGGCAGATTGTCGATGACGTCGGTGGCCTTCAGATCGAAGCCGTAGCGGTCGATCATCTCCTGCGCCATGGTGTTCATCTTATTGATGTCGATGATCGGCAGACCGGAAAGCAGCGGTTCCTTGGTCAGATAGATGTTCTGCGCCACACTCATGCCATGGATCAGGCTGAGTTCCTGGTAGATCACCGCAATGCCGAGCTTCTCGGCAGCATTCTTGCTGTGTTCCTGCGGGATGTCGTGACCATCGAAGCTGATACTGCCGGCGTTGCGGTTGGTCACCCCGGTGACGATCTTGATCAGGGTCGATTTGCCGGCGCCGTTCTCGCCGACCAGGGCATGGATCTCGCCGCGCGTGAGCGCGAAATCCACTCCGGACAGCACCATCGGGCCGTTGTAGTTCTTGTCGATGCCGCGGCATTCAAGCAGGACATCACTGTTGCGCGGGTCGTTCATACGCCCTCCTTGCTCTGCATCTGCTTCTGCCGGGCGGAACGGGCCGCCCGTTTCTCGGCAAAGTCCTTGTACCAGACGTCGAGAACGACGACGACGACGATGATGCCGCCGATGACGATCGGCTGGATGTACGGGGACAGTCCGAGCTTGAGGATGCCGTTCTTGATCAGCGCCAGGAATAGGGTGCCGATGACCGTGCCCCAGATGTCGCCGACGCCGCCGGTGAAGGGCGTGCCGCCGATGATGACCGAGGCGATGACGTCCATTTCCGAACCGATGCCGAATTCGGGCATGGCGGTCATCATGCGCGCCGACAGGAAGATCGAGGTCAGCGCGGCGCAGAAGCCGGAGAACATGTAGACGCCGATCAGCGTGCGGTCGGTGTTGATGCCCGACAGGCGGGCGGCGGTCGGGTTGGCACCCGTCGCATAGACGTTGGTGCCGGCCCGAGTGCGCTTGAGGAAGAACTGGGTACAGAAGGCGAGCACGAAGAAGACAATGGTGACGATATAGACCGGACCGACGGTCTCGCCGAAGGCCAAGAAGACTTCGTCCTGGATGAAGACGTTCTTGACGAAGCCCTGGCTGTCCTTGACCGCAGCGATCAGCGCCAGTCCGGCGAGGATTCCGCGCGTGGCCAGGGTGACGATGAATTCGGGCAGCTTGAAATGGGTGATGAAGAAGCCATTGACCCAGCCGATCGCGCAGCCCATCGCCAGGGCAATGGGAATATAGATGTAGGCCGGGAGCTGGGTATAGGAAATGAAGTTGATGCAGATCATCGAGGTGATGGCGATCACCGCGCCGATCGACATGTCGATGCCGGCGGTGATCAGGATCAATGTAAACCCGATGGCCACGATCCCGGTCAGGGACGCTTCCTGAAGCAGGGTCATCAGGTTGTCCACGGTCAGGAAACTGGGGTTGGCAATGGACAGGGCAATACCGATGGCGATCAGTAACCCGATCAGAATGAGTCGACGAATGGCACTGACCGACACGATGACACCTCCGCTACGTTCTTGGTTCGTGGTCTATGGTACAGGTCGGACACCCGGTGACGGAACCCTCCAGGTCCGTCACCGGGTCAGAGAACTCTCGTCTTACCAGCGGTCTTCGGCCTTGATCTGGGCGACCGTGTCCTTGGTCGCGGCAAACGGCGGAACCACGATCACTTCGGTCTTGGCCCCTTTCTTCTTCGCCCCGGACAGCAAGTCGAGTGCGTATTTGGCCGCCGTCGCCCCTTGGCTGTAGGCGTTGGTGTACGCCGTGCCCGTGATCTTGCCCTGTTCGATCAGCGCCAGCGTGCTCTTCTGGCCATTGAACCCCCAGATCTTGATCTGCCCCAGACGTCCGGCCGACTCCGCCGCAATCATCGCCCCTTCCGCCATGTTGTCGTTCACCGCAAAGACGGCGTCCAGTTCCTTGTTCACCTGCAGGAAGCTGTTCATGATCTCGATGGCTTTATCCTTGTTCCATGCGGCATTCTGCGCGCCGACGATCTTGATGTTCGGATAGAGCTTACCCAGCGCCGCACGGAAACCCTTCTCACGCTCGACGCCGGCCTGCGCGCCCGGCGGCGACTGGAGAATCGCCACATTGCCCTTGCCATTGAGCGACTTGCCAATGGTTTCGCCGACCAGATAACCGGCACCAGTATCGTCCATCGTGACGCACGCCGCATGCGGCAAAATGGTATCGGTATTGAGGGTGATGACGTGAATGCCCTTGCCTTCGGCCTTCTTGACGCTGGCTGTGAGGGCCGCGGCGTCGATCGGTTGCAGGATGATCACGTTGTAACCCTGGTTGATGAAATCATCCATCATGGTTACCTGGATCTCGGCCTTCATCTGGGCATCCAGCGCCTGTAGCGTCACATTCGGCTGCGCCTTGACGGTCTTCTCGATACCAGATCTCCAGGCCTGGGTCAGTGCCTGCCCGACGGTACTCGGCAGATAACCGATCTTGTATGCGGTCTGAGCCTGAACGGCTCCGGTTGCCATGACCAGCAGGGCGATAAAGGTCGCCATCCATTTTGCCTTTGTCATATCTTTCCTCCCAGGATAATTGACGCCAATAAAATTAATCAAAACGATCAATATGATCGTTTATGGAACCATTCTATATTCAAATTGTCCTCCTTGGCAAGAATTATTTTAATATATTTTAGTTGTATAAATACAATGAGTTGAATACGTTTATTTGGTTAAATTACGGATTGTTATCCCGTACTGCAGAGAAACGGGGTAAAACAAATCTTTTGAAATTCGGCTTAATATCGATCACTTTGGACGTTTCATGGTTTACTTTCGTACAATCTGAAATTACACTGTGCGTTCAAACGAAAGACGAACCATGGAAAACCCGATTGGCATTTATGAAAAAGCCTTGCCCAGAAACATGGGATGGGCGGAACGATTCGAAACGGCGCGAAATTCCGGCTACGATTTTCTGGAACTGTCGGTAGATGAAACCCCGGAACGCATGGCGCGCCTGGACTGGTCGCTTGCCGAGCGCCTGCAGTTCTTTCGCACCTCGCGCGAATACGATGTGCCCGTGCCTTCAATGTGCCTCTCGGGGCACCGCAAGATTCCTTTCGGCAGTGCCGACCCGGCCATCCGCGCGCAGGCGGCCGAATTCATGGAAAAAGCGATCCGTTTTGCCTGTGACACTGGCATCCGGGTCATCCAGCTTGCCGGTTATGACGTCTATTACGAGCCCTCCACGCGCGAAGCGCGGGAACGTTA
>JAIFKU010000091.1 GCA_020049495.1 Accumulibacter sp. | reverse complement strand
CTGGGGGATAATCTGTCCGAACAAATGCTTGCCGTTCAAAACACATCAAACGCCATCGTTGATCTGATTGCCCAGGGTCACCAGATAGTCATCACGCATGGCAATGGTCCGCAAGTGGGCATGATTCACCTGGCATTTGAAGCCGCATCAATGACTTCCGCGCACTCGCCTGTATTGCCCATGTCGGTCTGTGTGGCCCTGAGCCAGGGCTACATTGGCTACGATCTGCAAAATGCATTGCGTGAAACCTTGTTAAATCGCGGCATACAGAAGCCGGTGGCAACACTGATTACGCAGGTGGAGGTCGACGCAAGCGACCCGGCGTTCGATGACCCTGCCAAACCCATCGGATCGTTCTTCAGCAAGACGGAAGCCGAGGCAATGATCGCCAAGGGCGCGCACATGAAAGAAGACGCCGGACGCGGCTACCGTCGCGTGGTCGCCTCACCCAGGCCGGTCGATGTCATAGAGAAGGAAACCGTGCGCGCGATGCTTGATGCCGGGCAGGTCGTCATCACGGTTGGCGGTGGCGGTATTCCGGTGATACGCCAGGGTAACCACCTCAAAGGTGCCAGTGCCATCGTCGATAAAGACTGGGCAAGCGCCAAGCTGGCCGAAATGATAGACGCCGACCTGCTGATCATTCTCACCGCCGTCGAAAAAGTTGCCATCAACTTTGGCAAGCCCGATGAACAATGGCTTGACCACTTGAGCCTTGACGACGCCAAACGTTACCTTGCTGAAGGGCACTTCGCCAAAGGTTCCATGCGCCCCAAAGTTGAAGCTGCGCTCTCTTTCGCCGAATCGAAGCCTGGTCGCAAAACACTGATCACCATGCTGAGCAAGGCGAAAGAAGGCATTGAGGGCAAAACGGGCACGCTTGTCGGTTAATCGAACCTTTTCAGACGGCGGCTGATCAATCTCGCCGCTGAAAGAAATGCAACAATCTTTGCGGCAGCCAGGTCGGATGATGTTCTCATCGATCCGCGCAAGAGTCAGAGCAGATCGCCAGCGAAGACGGTATACTTACGAGTTCTGTCGCCCTCCCGCAGCCACCCATAAACCCCGAAATGACCAACAGCGATCATCCGTCCTCCGTCGCGAGCAATAACACCGCAAGCAGCATCTCGTTGATGCCCCTGCCCCCGGCGTGGCTCCCGCAGGTCGAAGCGCAACTCACTGGCGACGAAAGCGTTCTGGCCTGGCTGGAGATCGACCTTGATGCCCGCTTGCATTTTTCTGCCGGCCTGGTCGTACTGACCACGCAGCGGCTGCTGGCCCGATCAGCCGACGATGAAAACTGGCAGGCACACGCTTTCCGCCACGGTTTGACGCTGACGCGTCGCGACCATTCGGGCGTGGGCAGCCTCGAACTCCTTGACGCCAATGGCCGACTGGCACAGTGGCGCTATACGCTCGGCGCAGACATCGCCGCCGGGCGGCTGATCGAGCATTTCACGCGGCAACTCGCCTTTATACTGACCGGAGAACTTCCGCCGGCGCTGACCCAGGCCCTTTGCCCTAACTGCGAAACACCGCTGCTGGCCGGCCAGGAAGAATGCCCGGTATGCAGCAAGGAAATCCACATCCCGCCCTCGACGTGGACGCTGTTCCGTCTGTGGCGTTTTGCCTATCCCTACCGCTGGCGGCTGCTGGCCGGTTTCCTGCTGTCTCTGGCCTCGACCGCAGCAACGCTGGTTCCGCCGTATCTGACAATGCCGATGATGGACAAGGTGTTGATCCCCTACCAGAACGGCGAGCCGATCAACACGCCACTGGTAACGCTCTACCTTTCAGGCCTGCTCGGCGCGGCCATACTGGCCTGGGTGCTGGGCTGGGCACGCACCTATATTCTGGCGCTGGTTTCCGAGCGCATCGGCTCCGATTTGCGCACGACTACCTATGAACACCTGCTCAAGCTCTCGCAGGAATACTTCGGCGGTAAGCGTACCGGCGATCTGATAACGCGCATCGGCTCCGAGACCGACCGCATCAACATCTTCATCTCGCTGCACTTCCTCGATTTCGTCACCGACGTGTTGATGATCGCCATGACGACCTGCATCCTTGTCTCGATCAATCTCAAACTCGCCCTGGTGACCTTGTTACCGCTGCCGATCATTGCCTGGCTTATCCATATCGTGCGGGAAAAACTGCGCACCGGCTTCGAGCGCGTCGACCGCATCTGGGCCGAAGTCACCAACGTCTTGGCCGACACCATTCCCGGTATCCGCGTGGTCAAGGCCTTTGCCCAGGAAAAGCGCGAAGCGGCGCGTTTCCGCGCCGCCAACGCGCACAACCTCGAGGTCAACGACAAGGTCAACAAGGTCTGGTCGCTATTCACGCCGACCGTCACGCTGCTGACCGAAGTCGGTCTGCTCGTCGTCTGGGCCTTCGGCATCTGGCAAATATCGAGTGACGACATCACGGTCGGCGTGCTCACCGCCTTCCTCGCCTATATCGGCCGTTTCTACATGCGCCTTGACTCGATGAGCCGCATCGTTTCGGTGACGCAGAAGGCCGCCGCCGGCGCCAAGCGGATTTTTGACGTTCTCGATCATGTGTCCAGCGTTCCGGAGCCGACCCATCCGGTGCATCTGGCAAGCGTGACCGGGCGCATCGAATTGCGCGATGTCGGTTTCCGTTATGGCACGCGCAGCGTCACGCGCGACATCAGCCTCACTATCGAACCGGGCGAAATGATCGGCCTGGTCGGCCATAGCGGTTCGGGCAAGAGCACCATGGTCAACCTGATCTGCCGTTTCTACGATGTCACCGAGGGCTCAATCCTGATCGATGGCGTCGACATCCGCTCGCTGCCCGTAGCCGAATACCGCAGGAATATCGGCCTGGTACTGCAGGAACCTTTCCTCTTCTTCGGCACCATTGCCGAGAACATCGCCTACGGCAAACCCGAGGCCACGCGCGAAGAAATTGTCGCGGCGGCGCGCGCGGCGCACGCCCACGAGTTCATCCTGCGCCTGGCGCAGGGCTATGATTCACTGGTTGGCGAACGCGGCCAGGCACTCTCGGGCGGTGAACGCCAGCGCATCTCGATCGCCCGCGCCTTGCTGATCGACCCGAAGATTCTGATTCTCGACGAAGCCACCTCATCGGTCGACACCACCACCGAGAAAGAAATCCAGAAAGCCCTCGACAACCTCGTGCGCGGCCGTACCACCATCGCCATCGCCCACCGCCTGTCCACCCTGCGCGATGCCAACCGGCTGGTCGTGCTTGATCGCGGCAGTGTCGTCGAGGTCGGCAACCACGACCAGCTGATGGCGCAGGAAGGTCATTACTACCGTCTCTATCAGGCACAGGCGCGCAACATGGACAGCGAGGGTGAAAGAATCAGCATCGAAATTGAAGGCAAGGCCGAGGGGATACGCGAATGATCAGCACGCCGAATTACCAGTTGCGGCGCGATACGTTCGGACGTCTGCTGCTGACCGACGCCGATGGCGAAACGCACGAGGGTATTGTCCCGGTACGTGCCTTCCCGATTGCCTCACCGGACCAGGGCATTGCCCTGGTCGACCCGCACGGCCACGAACTGGCGTGGATTGACCGTCTCGGCGACCTGCCGGACGAATGGCGCACACTGGTCGAAGACGAGCTCGCCATGCGCGAATTCATGCCGGTCATTGGTCGCATCGTCAGCGTATCGAGTTTTGCCACACCGAGTACCTGGCAGGTGAAGACCAATCACGGCGATACCCGCCTCGTCCTCAAGGGCGAGGAAGACATCCGCCGTCTGGCCCCGCCGGCGCTACTGATCGCCGACAGCAATGGCATTTATTACCTGATCCGTGACCGCCAGGCGCTTGACCAGAACAGCCGCAAGATTCTGGATCGTTTCCTTTGAGCGGCGTAATCCGAAAGCCGCAAGCCGCGTTATACGCAGAATGACTGTCCCTCGTTCATTCACCCCACTGCCACGCCTTCCACTGTGCCGACACTGACTCCATAAAATGAAAGACATCAAGTTTCTTGAAATCCGCTACCTGCGCGGACCGAAGTTTCTTGAAATCCGCTACCTGCGCGGACCGAACATCTGGACCTACCGGCCGGTCATCGAAGCGATTGTCGATATTGGCGAACTGGAAGACTTCCCCTCCAATACCATCCCCGGTTTTGTCGATCGGCTCAATACTTTCCTGCCCTCGCTGATCGAGCACCGTTGCAGTTACGGCGAGCGTGGCGGTTTTCTGCGCCGGCTCGACGAAGGGACCTGGCCGGCACACATCCTTGAGCATGTATCGCTTGAACTGCAAAACCTCGCCGGCATGCCCGGCGGTTTCGGCAAGGCGCGCCAAACGTCGATACGTGGCGTATATAAAGTCGCCATCCGCGCCTGGCATGAGGAGGTCACCCGCGCCTGCCTGGAGGCCGGACGGGAACTGGTCATGGCGGCTATCGAGGATACGCCCTTCGATGTTTCCGCCCATGTCGAACGCCTGCGCGACCTCGCCGAACGCAAGCTGCTCGGACCGAGTACCGGCTGCATCGTCGACGCGGCCACGTCCAAGGAACGCCGCATCCCGGCGATCCGCATGCTGGCTACCGGTAACCTCGTGCAACTGGGCTACGGTGTGCGCAGCCGGCGCATCTGGACGGCAGAGACCGACCGCACCAGCGCCATCGCCGAAACCATCTCGCGCGACAAGGATCTGACCAAGACGCTGCTCCAGTCCTGTGGCGTCCCCGTCCCCGAAGGGCGCATGGTCGATAGCCCGGCCGATGCCTGGGAGGCCGCCGAAGAGATTGGCGTGCCGGTCGTCGTCAAGCCCACCGACGGCAACCATGCCCGCGGCGTATTTACCAACCTGATGACGCGCGAGGAGGTGGAGGCCGCCTACAGCGCCGCCATCGAAGAGGGCAGCGCTGTCATCGTCGAGCGCTTCATACGCGGTTCCGAACACCGCCTGCTGGTCGTCGGCGGCAAGCTGATTGCCGCAGCGCGTGGCGAAAGCGCAGCGGTCGTCGGCGATGGCCAGTCAACAATCAACGCACTGATCGACAGCCAGCTCAACTCCGACCCGCGCCGTGGCGCCGCCGAGGAGTTTCCGCTCGATATCATCGACCTTAGCGATAACCCCGTAGCCCTGCATGAAGTTGCGCGCCAGGGATTTACCCCGGAGTCAGTTCTACCAGCCGGCCGCGAAGTGCTCGTGCTGCGCACCGGCAACCATACCTGCGACATTACCGACCAGGTCCATCCCGACACTGCGGATACCGTGTCGCTGGCAGCACGCATCGTCGGACTCGACATCGCCGGCGTCGACCTGGTGTGCGAGGACATTTCCCGCCCGCTCGACGAGCAGCGCGGTGCCATCGTTGAAGTCAATGCCGGACCCGGCCTGCTGATGCACATCAAGCCGGCCAACGGCGAAGCCCGTCCGGTCGGCCGTTCCATCGTCGAGCACCTGTTCCCGAAAGGCGACGATGGTCGTGTGCCGGTAGTCGGAGTAACCGGTAGTTACGGCAAGACAACGGTTTGCCTCCTCATTGCCCGCCTGCTCACCCTCTCCGGAAAACACACAGGACTGGCCTGCAGCAAGGGCCTCTATTTCGACCGCCGGCACGCGGAAAAGGGCGATTGCGCCACGTGGCAGGCAGCCAACCGCATTCTGATGAATCGTGCCATCGAAGCCGCCGTCTTCGAGAACGGCAGCGATGCCATTCTCGGCGAGGGGCTGGCCTATGACCGCTGCCAGGTCGGCGTCGTCACCAATGTCGATGTTGAACGACACACCGGCCGTTACTACATTGAAACGCCGGAACAGGTATTCACCGTACTGCGTACCCAGGTCGATCTGGTCCTGCCCCGGGGGGCGGCGGTACTTAACGCCAAGGACACCATGCTGGTCGATATGGCGGCCCTGTGCGACGGCGAAGTCATTTACTTTGCGCTTGACCCGGAATTGCCGGCCATCACCCTGCATCGTGAACAGGGCAAACGCGCGGTGATCGTTCGCTATGGTCAGATCATGCTGGCCAGCGGACAGGGCGAAACAGCGCTGGCCAAACTTAGCGACATTCCGCTGACCGAGGGCGGCAAGGCAAAGCATCAGGTCGAGAATGTTCTCGCGGCCATCGGAGCCGCCTGGTCACTCGGCATTTCACCCGATGTCATGCGCACCGGAATTGAAACCTTTTTTGTTGAACAGAAGACGGAGGTGGGTGCGGAAACTCATCCGTCCTCTGTCTTCTGTCTTCTGTCTTCTGAAGGAACGTCTATGGAAGTATCACGTATCCGGGCATTGCGCGGCCCCAATCTGTGGAGCCGGCATACGGCCATCGAGGCCATCGTCACCTGCACCGAGGCTGAATGCACGATCGGCAGCATCGCCGGTTTTGAAGCCCGTTTGCGCGACCGTTTCCCGGAAATTGCCCTGCTCCAGCCGACCGTCAGCAACGAAATCGTCTCCATGGCGCACGCCGTCGAATATGCCGCACTCGGGCTGCAAGCGCAGGCCGGTTGTCCGGTGACCTTCAGCCGCACGGCGCAGACGCTGGACCCCGGCGTCTATCAGGTGGTCGTCGAATACAGCGAAGAAGTGGTTGGCCGGCTCGCCTTCGAACTGGCTCAGGAGCTATGCCAGGCGGCCTCCAGCGACCTGCCCTTCGATCTTTCCAGCGCGCTGCATCGCCTGCGCGAACTCGACGAGGATGTGCGACTCGGGCCAAGTACAGGTTCCATCGTCTATGCCGCCGTCGCACGCAACATCCCCTACCGTCGCCTGACCGAAGGCAGCATGGTGCAGTTCGGCTGGGGCAGCAGGCAGCGCCGCATACAGGCCGCCGAAACCGACCGTACCAGCGCCGTGG
>JAIFKU010000120.1 GCA_020049495.1 Accumulibacter sp. | reverse complement strand
CCCGCGTCCAATCTATTTGGTGTCCCATCAAATCCATTCCACTGAGAGTTTCTTACTCATGACTTGTATCTAATCACCATAATGAGTTAAGGCTGCCAGAGTACGCCCAGCGTCTATTCGGCGCAATATCATTTTAAGCAATACCTCGGCCGCTTTCGCGGCATTGCTGACTATTGCGTTCATTTCTTCGACCGGCAGGTGTTGGCCGAGAGGGTGAGCTCGATCCTTCAAGGCCAACGGCCGGTAACGCTGAGTAGCTGTCATTGAGCACGAAAATCTCTACTTCCGCAATGGTTCGTGTCCTGCTATAGCTTGAACCAGCAAGCAGTCATTCGGAACGACTACCCAGCCTGCGACTGCCCCACCAAAGCAATCGCTTATGCCGCCATACGGAGGCCATGGGTCCGGCTCTACACCATCGGGTAGTTTTGCTCGATGCTCCTGACCATGTTGAACAACAACTCGTTAACGGGGGTAGGTATGCTGTAGTAGCGCCCCTGTTCAATGACGGCGCCAGCAAAGATCTCTATCTCGGTTTTTCGACACGCCTCGACATCCTGGAGCATCGATGTTCTTTTCTCCTCAGCCAGCCGGGCGATGATGGGAAAGATCGCGTCAATATCCTGTTCTGTGAGTGAAATACCAATTCTATCGGCGATCTGGACGACTTCACGGCATGCCATTCGCACGCACTGGCGCGCCTCGGCACTATTGTGAAAGGTTCCGTAAGGGGCTTTCATTATCGCCGAGGTGGGGTTTACCCCGACATTCAGCATGAATTTCCACCAGAGATCGCGCAGCATATCTTCAGGGATTCGGTAAGAAATGCCGACGCGCTCGAACAATTCCCGAACCGCCTCAACTCGTGGCGAGATCGTCGAATTTTCTTTCTCACCAAATACGATAGTACCCAGTGTTCGGTACTCGATGTGCTGCCCCTCTCGTCCGACATCCGTTTCAACCACGAAAGAATAGAGCGGCTGAATTCCGAGTTCACGGCGAATGACGTCCTCGCTATCGATGCCATTCAACAGGGACAAGATGATCGTCTGTTCTCCGACAAAAGATCGTACCTGCGCGATCGCCTGGTTCAATTGGTGCCATTTGACGCCAATGACAACCAGATCCGCAACAGGAGCGTTTTCGCCGGGCGGGAGATATGAAAGAGAGAGGCGACTGCCGTTTACCGTAACCCCCTCTTCCCGGTAACGTCTTATCCTTTCAGGGTCTGCAATGACCTGAAAGTTTTCCACCGAAGCAGCACAGAACCGGCTCGCATACATGCCGCCCAAAGCACCTAATCCGCACAAATAAATATGTTTCAACGGCTCCATTTTTGTTCCTTGCAGCGATGAAAGAATTCCTGCTTATGGCCGGCTGCTGAAGTATACCCCACCATACCAACGACCAGCATATGCACAGCACACGTGCCGGCCAGACAGAATTACGCGTCTGGAATCTTGATCGGCCGCTTCCGAACTCTTGATATTGGCAGCGAACATCGGCTCCAGCTTCTTGCGAAGGACGGCTCAGGGCCGGCCTGTGACGTAGAAGATTCCAAACCCGTATTAACGGCTTGTTCGTACGGCGGATAACTCATGGTCCACCCTGCCCGTGCAATTCGATGTACTTCTGTTTTCAGTCGCTCAAACCTGTCGTCCACCGGAAAATCCGGTCAAGCTGAATGCTTTGATGCGTTCTTGCGTACTTGTTGCTACCCTTGCAGACTTCAATCACTTGAATCTTGGGCCACACCATGAGCAAGGGTTTTTGCTGTATCGGGCTGTTCAACCCGAAGACGCCGGGAAACGTCGGCTCGGTGCTGCGTGCCGCCGGTTGCTACGGCGTGAACACGGTTTTCTATACTGGCGTTCGCTACGACCGCGCCAAGGAGTTCGTCACCGATACCAAGAAGGCGCACCAGAACATACCGCTGATCGGCATTGACGATCTGCAGCAGGTCATTCCGCTCGGCTGCACGCCGGTCGCCGTTGAACTGGTCAAAGGCGCCAAAGCGCTGCCCGACTACACGCACCCGGAACGCGCGTTCTACATTTTCGGCCCGGAAGACGGAACGCTGGACAAAACGATACGCGCCTGGTGCACGGATGTGGTTTACATTCCCACCGTGGGCTGCATGAATCTCGCTGCGACGGTCAACGTCGTTCTTTACGACCGTCTGGCGAAGTCCTGGAACAAGGACAAGGGGTAGTAGTCAGTCACGTTGAAACAGATCGATACAAAGCGTCGTCATTCCGGGCTTGACCCGGAATCCAGTAGTGCACCACTGGATTCCGGCCTTCGCCGGAATGACGGTTTATCCATGCGTTTCAACATGACTACCTATTAGCCGGCCTTGGTCTTCAGTGATTTCTTCGGGTAAATATCGAAACGGCTCGATTTGCCTTCCAGCGCATAAGCGGGCTTTTCGCCGGCAATGGCCGGGGCCTTGCGTGGTCGTTTGACGACCACCCGGTTCGTGGCCAGGTCCAGTGCGGCTTCCAGCAAGGCCGGCGCATCATCGTCATCACCGGCCAGCGAGCGAAACAGGCGCATTTCTTTCTTCACCAGTGCGCTTTTGTCGCGCTGCGGAAACATCGGATCAAGGTAAATCACCTGCGGCGCTTCGCCTTCCCACACGCGCATCAAGTCAATGGCGTTGTCGCAGACCAGATGCATCCGCGCCACGATAGTGGCCACCTCATGATCGGCCAGCGCGCGCTGCAACGCGTCTTCGAGCAGAGCCGCGATCAGGGGCTGGCGCTCAATCAGCGTCAACGCGCAGCCCAGCCGGGCCAGCACGAAGGCATCGCGCCCCAATCCGGCCGTGGCATCCAGGACATGCGGACGAATCCCCGGCTGTATGCCGACCGCCCTGGCGATCATCTGCCCGCTCCCGCCACCGAATAGTCGGCGGTGCGCCACCGGGCCCGCGAGAAAATCCGCCCGCACCGGCCCCGCCGCGTGCGGGCTCAATTCTACAAACTGCAGTCCGGCTCGCCCCAACTGCAAGGCAAACTCCGCCTCGCCCCCGGAGCGCAAGTGCAGGCGCTCGGCCCACGCGGCGGCGGCCTGCGCAAATTCCGGTTCAAGCGCTTCCACCCGGACGCTTGCACTACGCCGTTCATGACTCAATGCAGACAGTCCGTCGCTGTTTTCTATACCGCCGGATTGCGTTTGATGTTCAATGCACCATAGCCCTGGCAGGTCGGCATCATTTCCAGGAAGTTGATGTTGACATGCGGCGGCAAGGTGGCTACCCAGTATGCCGCTTCGGCAATATCGGCTGTCGTCAGGGGCACCGTTCCGGCATGAATCTTGGCCGCCGCCTCATCGTTTCCGCGCAGGCGCACATTCCAGAACTCGCTGCCGCTGCTGAAGCCGGGGGAAATATTGGTCGAGCGCACCCCGGTTCCGACCAGGTCGGCACGCAGGTTTTTGGTGAATTGTTCGACAAAAGCCTTGGTCGCACCATAAACGTTACCGCCCGGGTACGGCGTAGAACTCGCGATGGAACCGATATTGATGATCGTGCCGCTGTTGCGCGCCACCATGCCGGGCAGCAGCGCATGCGTCATCGCCACCAGACCCTTGACATTGGTGTCAATCATGGTTTCCCACTCGGACAGCACGGCCTGCTGCGCCGGTTCGGTTCCCAGCGCCAGGCCGGCGTTGTTGATCAGCACATCGACCGCTTTCCAGTCGGCCGGCAGTCCGGCGAGAGCTTTGGCGATTGACTGCTTGTCGGTTACGTCCAGGGTTAGCGGCAACAAGGCAGCACCCAATTCCTGATTCAGTCTGGCCAGTCTGTCCGTGCGCCGGGCAGCGGCAATCACCTGGTGCCCGTGGCGGACAAATTTGCGGGCGATTTCCTCGCCAAAGCCTGAACTTGCTCCTGTAACCAAGATGATCATCGATGACTCCTTTGCCTGATTGAACGATTGATGGGAACGCAGATACTGCACCGGCCAGGCCGCCGTCTGCCCCAGAGCCTGGGCAGCACTCAGCGGCCAGTACGGGTTGCGCAGGATTTCCCGGCCAAGGAGCACCAGGTCGGCCTGGCCGCTGCGCACAATGTGATCGGCCTGCGCCGGCGAAGTGATCAGGCCAACGGCAGCAGTCGGAATATCGGCTTCGTGACGGACCCGTTCGGCGAACTCGGTCTGAAATCCGGGACCTATGGGCATTTTCGCGGTCGGTACCATGCCGCCGGTCGAGACATCGACCAGATCGACGCCGAGTCCTTTAAGTCCGCGGCACAGTTCAACCGTCTCGTCGTCGCTCCAGCCGCCTTCGACCCAGTCGGTGGCCGACAGGCGAATCAGCAGAGGCAGCCGGTCCGGCCATTCGGCGCGCACCGCAGCGACCACTTCGCGCAGCAGGCGCGTACGGTTTTCGTAGCTGCCGCCGTAGGAGTCCGTGCGCTGGTTGGCCAGCGGCGAAAGAAACTGATGCAGCAGATAGCCATGCGCCGCATGGATCTCCACGGCCTGAAAACCGGCTTCACGCGCCCGGCGGGCAGCGGCCACAAACTGGGCGATGACCTGTCTGATGCCGGCGGCGTCGAATTCGCGCGGCACGACATAGCCGTCGCCAAAGGCAATTGGGGACGGGCCGACGGGCAACCAGCCGCCTTCATTCTCATGCAGCGTTTTTTGCGCCTGCCAGCCCGCACCGACACTGGCCTTGCGTCCGGCATGGGCCAGTTGCAGCCCGGCCACACAACCCTGTTCCTGCGCAAATCGTGCAATACGTGCCAGCGGCTCGATCTGCTTGTCATCCCAGAGGCCGAGGTCGTACGGGCTGATCCGTCCTTCAGGGGCTACGGCGGTGGCCTCGATATTCATGTACGCCGCACCGCCGACGGCGCGGCTGCTGTAATGCACGAAATGCCAGTCCGCGGCCATGCCGTCGCGCGCCGAATACTGGCACATGGACGGAATGCCGATGCGGTTGCTCAGAACGATGTCGCGCAGCTTGAGGGTGTCGAATAATTGGGCCATGGTTTTGCTTCCTGATTAACAGTGGGCAGTTTAGCATCTAGCAGAGAGGTCGTCCGCTCCGGGCAGTGACCGCAGACTGGAAACTTTCGGCGGGCGTACTCCGAGTAAATGACATTTTGGCCAAGGATCGCGGTGATGCGATGGTGCGAAGAACTTTCCTGATGTTTTCTTTCAGAGTGGTACTCTGACCTGCTGGCGCATGGAGACGAGTTCGCGTCTTTGGCTTTGGTTCAGTTTTCCCCTATTGTTGCGGGTGATTGACTCGCTCCTGACCGGGAAAACCAGCCCCGGCACCAGCCACAGTTTCACTTCCCGGCTATTGCCAAAGGTCATATTCCAGCCATGACCTTCGATCCTGAAGGTATCGAACTCTCCAGCCGGAACGCGGGTGCTTTCTCTCTTCACGATCTGCATGTCAAAGGAGGCATTCGAGGTCATACCGTTTTGTGTGCGGCGGAAAGCGGCTGTCCATTTCTTGCCCACATGAAGCTCGGCGGGGGTCATCTGCACAGGTGAATCGAACTCCACGTCGCCGTTCCTGATCGCGTTGCCCATCAAGTCCGTGACAATTCTGCCGTCATCAAACTCGACCCGATCCGCATCGTAATCGACGCGCGTCACGCGCGTCGTGCGGACCCGATCCGCATCGTAATCGACGCGCGTCACGCGCGTCGTGCGCGTATGTTCCTCCAGACCGGTCAGGATATCGGATTGCCGCATAGTCGCCTCGTCCCCGAGCGTATAGACGCGGCCGAGCGGATAGCGACCGGCAGAAAATGGATTGGCCGAGGGGGCAATAAGCATCGGTACCGGCACACCTGCCCTGATGTCGATCACTGGCACCACAGTCACAACGGAGGTCGACTCCGAACCTGGCCCGGGGGTCACTGCAGAAGTCGGCAAGTCGAGTTGAACCGGGGCTGGCTTGACGATCGCTACGGGTTCCGGCTTGGCTATAGTTGGTCAAGCGCATCTGGGCAATTTCAGCGAAGCGGCCGTTGGGAAAAGTTCGCAGGTAGGCCACCCAGTCTTCGACCTTGCGCGAGGACTTGATTCTCGACCATTCGCTAATGTCGGCTTCCGCCAGCGCCTCCAGTTCGGCTTCGGAAAGTTTCCTATGACCATCGCTGAAGAGGAAAACGTCGTCTTCCAGTGAGGTGGTTTCCCAGGGAATCTGCTCGCCATGCGAAGCCAGGCGCACATTGAGGCGCACACGCTTGAGGGCATCTTCAACCCGGGCACCCCGCTGAGATAGTTCACGCACCAGGTTTTCGGTGTAGAGGCCATGCTCGCCATCGCCATCCGAAGCCACGTTGCCGGGCGAGGTCGCATAGGCAATCAGACTGCCGACCGGTGCATCGAACTGCGAAAGCC
The DNA here is from genome assembly GCA_020049495.1 of Accumulibacter sp. Classification (GTDB taxonomy): domain Bacteria; phylum Pseudomonadota; class Gammaproteobacteria; order Burkholderiales; family Rhodocyclaceae; genus Propionivibrio. The sequence continues at coordinate 2,464 of JAIFKU010000120.1, read as the reverse complement.
CCTTTTGTTCGGGCCGGTAAGCCGAGCCGAAGGGGTTGTTGCGGCAGGCATCAAGGATGACGATGAAGGTCTTGTCTTTCGCTGCACTCAACTGTCCGAGCAACAGGCTAAGATCGACACAGCGCTGTTTCATGTGTTCCTGTTTTTCCACCACCGCATCGACGGGCAGCAGGTAGTTGTGCCAGTCAAGCTGTGCGCCATGCCCGGCATAGTAAAAAATCACCTGCCTGGTTTCCGCTCGTTTTGCCGCTTCACCGAAACGTTCGATGGCCAGCATCATTTCGGCGCGGGTTGCATTGAGACGCGATTCGACGCTAAAGCCGGCCTGGGCGCACAAACGGCTTACTGCATTGGCATCATTGACCGGATTGAGCAGTGGCACACTGCGGTATGCGCCGTTGCCGATGATCAACGCCAACCGTGAGGGATCGGGACTCGCCGCCCAGCCGGGCCTGAAAAACAGAGTGGATGAAACCGCCGTGACGGTCTTGATGAAGGCTCGACGAGTCGACATTTCAGTCCTTCTTCCTTTGTCGTCATTATGCGCAAACCACGCCTAAACGAAATGATAGCGGAAGGATGCCGCCTCTCAAAGCAGACAGTTTATACTGCAGGACATGCTGATTCGTCCCCTGATTGTCTGTGTTCTGGTCATTCTTCTGACGGCCTGCAGCAGCGCGCCGCCCGTGCCGGAGCGACCAGCCGAAGCAGCGCTGAAGCGCCCCGATTTCAGCGAGAAGGGGAACGAGGTAACCTTGTTCGCTCTCGGCCTGATCGATACCGGCTACCGCTTCGGCGGGAAAAATCCCGAAGCCGGGCTCGATTGCAGCGGCATGGTGTCCTACATCTTCAGCAAGGCGGCCGGGGTGAAAATCAGCGGCAATGCCGCCGAGATCGCCCGCAAGGGCCGGCCGGTCGAGCGCAATAGCCTGCGTCCCGGCGACCTCGTTTTCTTCAATACGCGCAACGCCCCGTTTTCGCATGTGGGCGTGTATATCGGCGATGGCCGCTTTATCCATGCGCCGGCCAGCAACGGCCGGGTTCGCATTGACCAGATGAATGCCCGCTATTATGCACAGCGCTTCGAGGCCGCCCGCTCGTACTTTGAGTAAATATTCAGCCTTGTGCGAGAGTGCATCGTTTCCGGCCGTTTAGGCTTATAAAGAAAGTTCATGTCTTGCGACAAGACATCTCAGACTATAAGTTCAGTGCGAAGCAGTTCCAGCATTTGTGCGGCCTGGACACTATCCGACTCACGCGTCGCGGACGGCATTAGAACAAAGGCTTCGCCCCAATTGGGTTTGCCCGGAGCTTTCGGGACCACATGCATATGCAGGTGGGGTGCGGTGTCGCCAAAGATAGCGTAGTTTACCTTTTGACACTGGCTTGCCTTGGCAACGGCCTTGGCAACGAGTGCAACGTCACGCATGTATTGTTCAAGCTCGCTTGGCGTCAGGGCGAAAAGCTCTGTCTTATGGCCATTGAACGCCACCACACAGCGCCCGTAGTAAGTCTGGTCTTTCCACAGATAGACCTTGGACGCGGGTAGATCAGTAACATGCGTCATCAGCGGCGACAATTCCTTCTCATCCGCCCTGCAATACTTGCAATCATGTTGGATCATGGTGGGTTCGCTCATTTTGGGTGAATCGGAAAATTGCTGCTCAATTCATAACTATCCGGCCATCCATCCACAAGACGGAGCCGGCTCAGGGTCAACTCAAAACCGTGATTCTAATCCCTTCCTGCTCAGGAAACGCTGAATTATCGGAACCTGCGAACGGCCGGCAGCGCCTGTCAGGCCGGAGAACGACGAAAACAGGCGACGCTTGCACGCTGACTGCACTTCGAATCCAGGCCTCGCCCTGGAGCCGCGATGAGTGAACCGCGAACAGAAAATCAGCAGGTTTTTCGTGGCATAGTGTTGGTCATGGCGGCTGTTGCGGTTTTCTCCGTCCTTGATTCCCTATCCAAATACCTGACCCGTTTCTATCCGATCAATCTCGTCGTCTGGGCGCGCTTCACATTTCATCTGCTGCTGGTAGTTGTCGTGCTCGGCCCGCGTTATGGTCTTGCGTTGGTACGAACCACCCGGCCGGGTGCACAGATGTTGCGCGGTTTGTTGCTGGCCATCGCTTCGCTTTTTTTCGTCAGCGCATTGAAATACATGCCGCTCGCGGAAACCTCGGCAATCTCCTTTCTGGCTCCGCTACTGGTCACCATGATGTCGGTGTTCTTTCTCAAGGAGAAGGTCGAACTGGCACGCTGGATTGCCGTCCTGGGCGGATTCATCGGCGTCCTCGCCATCATCCGTCCGGGCAGCAGCGTTTTTACCTGGGCGGTGTTCCTGCCGATGGGGTGCGCGATGGCCTACGCCGCGTACCAGATTCTCACGCGCCGTCTGGCCGGTCTGGAGAGCCCCTATACCTCGATATTCTATTCCGGACTGGTCGGTAGCCTGCTG
>JAIFKU010000108.1 GCA_020049495.1 Accumulibacter sp. | reverse complement strand
GCGTGGAATAACCACGCCGCACTTACGGCGCCTTGCGCTGCATCCCGGCCCGGTGCTTGCGTGACCGTCCGTCAAATGAGAACACACCCTAACTCACCATGCTCATTCTTGAGCATGTGCCTTGAGATAAGGAGGCTTTCCGGAATGGCACCCATGATTTCAGTACAAATCGTTAAATCACCCGATGCTTGATCCCGATCTGATCAACGACCTTCGCAATGTCCGTGATGTGCTTGTCTTTACTGGCGCAGGAATATCGGCTGAAAGCGGCATTCCGACCTTCCGTGACCGTATGACCGGGCTCTGGGTCCACACCGATCCGATGGAAATTGCCACCCCCATGGCGTTCCGACGAAATCCGCAACGGGTCTGGGACTGGCATGTCCATCTCGCCGATGCGGTTCGGGTTGCGCTTCCGAATGCCGGTCACCTGGCCATTGCAAAGCTGGAGCAGCGTGGAGTAAAGGTGACGGTGATTACGCAGAACATCGACAACCTGCACCAGCGCGCGGGCAGCCGCAATGTCGTCGAACTGCACGGCAATCTGCTGCGCCTGAAACCCTTCATCGATGAGGATGCTGCGTTTGCCGTGAAGCAACCGCCAGTAATCTGTCCGCTATGTGGAGGCCATGCTGCATGGGACACGTGTGATCCTTGCGCGAACCATGCTGATCTGGCGGCCATCCAACTGTGCAGCGGTCCCGTGCCGCATTGTCCATGCTGCGGATCATTACTGCGACCGGATATCGTGTGGTTCGGAGAGATGCTGGCGCCGGAGGCCATCGAGACCGCCTGGAACGCCGTGGAAAGCTGCGAGTTGCTGATTTCAGTTGGCGCGTCGCTTGAAGTTGAACCTGCGGCAAGTTTGCCGTGGTGCGCCCTGGACAAGGGCGCGTGGGTAATCGAAGTGAATCCTTCGCCAACCGAGCTTGCCCGTTATTGCCACGCCAGCATCGCCGCGAGCGCTGCCGATGTTCTGCCCGGCTTGCTCGACCAGGTCGCTATCGGATCAATGCTCGATGATCCATTGAACACCTTCAAGAAATGGTTCATCGCCAAGTAGTGTGGGAAAACCATCAAATGAACAGCAGGACAAGCAGTACGCATACATTTCAGTTCATCCGCTCAGCTTCATGGAATGACCCGTATTTTCAGTGGATGGGACGTACTAAGATTTGTTGACTTGAAACATGAGGCACGTATAATTCTGCCTTCTTTGATGTCGCAGGTAGCTCGTGCGATGAAGAAGGCGCGTAGCTCAGCTGGTTAGAGCACCACCTTGACATGGTGGGGGTCGTTGGTTCGAGTCCAATCGCGCCTACCAACAATTAAAGCCAGAGCGAGTCTCTGGCTTTATTCATTTCTGGGGTCGCAACATGCCGGTCATTACACTGCCTGATGGTTCCAAACGTGAGTACGCGCAGCCCGTCACCGTTGCCGAGGTTGCACAAAGCATTGGCACAGGTCTGGCGCGTGCCGCACTGGCCGGCAAGGTGGATGGCCAATTGGTCGACACCTCCTTCCGTATCGAAACCGATGCTCAGCTTGCCATCATCACCGACAAGGATGCCGAGGGACTGGCGATCATTCGCCACTCGACCGCTCACCTGCTGGCCTACGCCGTCAAGGAACTCTTCCCGGAAGCCCAGGTCACGATCGGGCCGGTTGTCGAAAACGGTTTCTATTACGACTTTGCCTACAAGCGCCCGTTCACGCCGGAAGACCTCGTCACCATCGAAAAGCGCATGGGCGAGCTGGCCAGGCGCGAAATCCCGATTGTTCGCGAAGTCTGGAAGCGTGATGACGCCACCGCTTTCTTCAAGTCAATCGGCGAGCATTACAAGGCCGAGCTGATCGCGGCGATTCCGGAAGGCCAGGAGGTCTCGCTCTACCGCGAAGGCGATTTCGTCGATCTCTGCCGCGGACCGCACGCGCCGAGTACGGGCAAGCTCAAGGTCTTCAAGCTGATGAAGGTGGCCGGAGCCTACTGGCGCGGCGATCAGAACAACGAACAGTTGCAGCGCATCTATGGCACCGCATGGGCGAAGAAGGAAGAACAGGACGCCTATATCACCATGCTCGAGGAAGCCGAGAAGCGCGATCACCGTCGCCTCGGCAAACATCTCGAACTTTTCCACCTGCAGGACGAAGCGCCGGGCATGGTCTTCTGGCATCCCAAGGGCTGGACCTTGTGGCAACAGGTCGAGCAGTACATGCGCCGCGTCTATCAGCAGAATGGCTATCAGGAAGTGAAGTGTCCGCAGATCCTCGACCGCACGCTATGGGAAAAATCCGGTCACTGGGCGAACTTCAAGGACAACATGTTCACCACCGAGTCGGAAAAACGCGAATTCGCGATCAAGCCGATGAACTGCCCCGGCCATATCCAGGTTTTCAATCAGGGCCTGCGCAGCTATCGCGACCTGCCCTTGCGCTATGGCGAGTTCGGCTCCTGCCATCGCAACGAGCCTTCGGGCGCGCTGCACGGCATCATGCGCGTGCGCGGCTTCACGCAGGACGATGGACATATCTTCTGCACCGAAGACCAGATCCAGTCGGAAGTGACGGCCTTCAACGATCTGGTACGCGACGTCTATGCCGACTTCGGTTTCAAGGACATCACGATCAAGCTGGCGCTGCGCCCGGAAAAGCGCGTCGGCTCGGATGAAGTCTGGGACAAGGCCGAACTCGCGCTGCGCGAGGCGCTGAAGGCCTCCGGACTGGAATGGGAAGAACTGCCCGGCGAAGGCGCGTTTTACGGCCCGAAAATCGAATTCCACATCAAGGACGCCATCGGTCGCTCGTGGCAGTGCGGTACGGTGCAGGTCGATTTCTCGATGCCGCAACGTCTCGGTGCAGAGTATGTCGGCGACGACAACGCCCGGCATACGCCGGTCATGCTGCATCGGGCGATCCTCGGTTCGCTTGAACGATTTATCGGCATTCTCATCGAAAACTGGTCGGGCGCGCTGCCCTTGTGGCTCTCCCCGGTACAGGTCGTTGTTCTGAACATTTCGGAGAATCAGTCGAAATATGCCGAGCATGTTGCAAAAACACTACGGGATGCCGGCCTGCGCACTGAAGCGGATTTGCGCAACGAGAAAATTACCTATAAAATACGCGAACATAGCTTGAACAAGCTGCCCTATCAGATCGTCGTAGGCGATAAGGAAATGGCAGCCAATCTGGTTGCCGTGCGTACACGCGGCGGTCAGGATCTTGGGCAAATGCCGCTCGAGACTCTGATCGAGCGACTTCTCGCTGAAGTCGCGGCGCGAAGTGGCACGGCTTAATTTTTGTCAGCATAAGGAGCGGAACCATCGCACTGCAAAAGGCGCAACGCGTTAACGAAGAAATCAACGCACCGGAAATTCGACTGGTAGGTGAAGAAGGTGAGGCACTGGGGATTACCAGTGTCAGAGAAGCCCTGCAGTTGGCCGAAGAGGCCGGGGTTGATCTGGTTGAGATAGCGCCGATGGCGCAACCTCCGGTTTGCCGAATCATGGATTACGGCAAATTCAAGTACCAGGAACAAAAGCGTCAGCACGAGCAGAAGCTCAAGCAGAAGCAGGTTCAGGTCAAGGAGGTCAAGTTCAGGCCGGGTACCGACGAAAACGATTACCAGATCAAACTGCGCAACATGACGCGTTTTTTGCAGGAAGAAGACAAGGTCAAGGTGACTCTGCGCTTCCGTGGTCGTGAAATGGCGCACCAGGAAATCGGCATGCGCCAGATCGAGCGGATAAGGACTGATCTTCAGGATTTCGCGCTCGTCGAGCAGATGCCCAAGATGGAAGGTCGTCAGATGGTGATGATTCTGACGCCGAGCAAGAAGAAGTAAGGAATTGTCATTCCGGTGAAAACGCCCCGAAGGGAGTACCCTTGGGGTGCCGGAATCCGACCGAAGGAAGTGCAGAGCCAGGAGATCAAGGAACTGGACACCGGCTTTCGCCGGTGTGACGACGAACTAGCAGTTGCAGCACCCACCCTGCCGCCATGTTTATAAATAGGAGCATTCAATGCCCAAAATGAAGACCAAGAGTGGCGCCAAAAAGCGCTTCAAGGTCAGCGCGAGTGGCCGTATCAAGCGCGGACAGGCGTTCAAACGCCACATCCTGACCAAGAAGACCACCAAACGCATACGTCAATTGCGCGGTATGACCGAAGTGCATGCCTCCGACAAGGCCATGGTTCGTTCAATGATGCCTTACGCCTAAGGAGAATATAAATGCCTAGAGTAAAACGTGGTGTAACGGCGCGCGCGCGCCACAAGAAAATCATTGCCCTGGCCAAGGGTTACCGCGGCCGCCGCAAGAGCGTATACCGCATCGCCAAACAGGCGGTGATGAAAGCCGGTCAGTATGCCTATCGTGACCGTCGGCAAAGGAAACGTCAGTTCCGCGCCCTGTGGATTGCCCGTATCAACGCCGCCGCGCGTGAAGCCGGCCTATCAACGCCGCCGCGCGTGAAGCCGGCCTGAAGTACAGCACCTTCATGAACGGCCTGAAGAAGGCGCAGATCGAAGTTGACCGCAAGGTATTGGCTGATCTGGCCGTTTTCGACAAGCCCGCATTTGCCGCTCTGGCCGTGCAGGCCAAAGCTCAACTCGGCGCCTGATTGTACGAGTGTAAAAAAGGGAGGCTTGCGCCTCCTTTTTTTCGGCGAAATGTTATTCCGTGTCCAGATCAATGATGACACGAAGACAAGCCGCAGACAGTGCAATTAGCACGGCAAGGCGAAGTCGACAAAGTCAGGATTGGTTTGGAAACGGAATTATAAATTCATGCAGAACCTTGACCAGATAGCACAAGAAGCCTCGGCCGCTTTCGCGGCGACCGATGACCCCGATACGCTTGAACAAATCAAGGCGCGATTCCTCGGCAAGAGCGGCCAGATTAACGAACTGCTCAAGGGAATGGCCAGGTTGTCGCCCGAAGAGCGCAAGGCCACCGGTGCCGCGATCAATCGTACCAAGGAAGCCATCGAAACAGCCCTCAACGCCCGCCGCGAAGCAATCCGGCGCCTGGCCCTCGAGGCCCGTCTGGCGGAAGAATCTCTTGACGTCACCCTGCCCGGACGCGGCGAAGCGCGTGGTGGCCTGCATCCGGTCACACGCACGCTGGAACGCATCGAAGCCCTGTTCCGCTCGATCGGCTTTGAAGTCGCCGATGGCCCCGAGATCGAAGCCGACTTCCAGAATTTCACCGCGCTGAACACGCCCGAGGATCACCCGGCGCGTTCGATGCACGATACTTTTTATCTGCTCGACGAAAACGGCAAGGTCGCCGAAGACATTCTCAGGTCGCCGAAGACATTCTCCTGCGCACGCACACCAGCCCGATCCAGGTGCGCTACATGCAGGCGCACGTGGCCAAATACGCCCATCTCGAGACGATGCCGGAAATCCGCATCATCGCGCCGGGGCGTGTCTATCGCGTCGACTCCGACGCCACCCACTCGCCAATGTTCCATCAGGTCGAAGGCCTGTGGATCGGCGAGAACGTCAGCTTCGCCGACCTTAAGGGCGTGGTTGCCGACTTCCTGCGCCGCTTCTTCGAGAGCGACGACCTGCAGGTACGCTTCCGCCCCTCCTTCTTCCCCTTCACCGAACCCTCGGCCGAGATCGACGTCGCCTTCATGAGCGGCGCGCTGAAAGGCCGCTGGCTGGAAATCGCCGGTTGCGGCATGGTGCATCCGAACGTGCTGCGTCATGTCGGCATCGATCCGGAAAGGTACATCGGCTTTGCCTTCGGCATGGGCCCGGATCGCCTGACCATGCTGCGTTACGGCGTCAATGACCTGCGCCTGTTCTTCGACGGCGACCTGCGCTTCCTGCGCCAGTTTGTTTGACCGCTTTTGTGAAGATGATCCATGAAATTCTCTGAATCCTGGCTACGCAGTTTTGTCAACCCGAGCATTTCGGGCGATGCCTTTACTCACCTGCTGACCATGGCCGGTCTTGAGGTCGAAGAAGAAGAACGCGTTGCACCGGCTTTCGACAGTATCGTCGTCGCCCATGTGCTTGAAGTCAGCAAGCACCCCGACGCCGATCGCCTGAATGTCTGCCGCGTCGATATCGGTCGTGGCGAAACACGGCAAATCGTTTGTGGCGCGCCGAATGTGGCACCCGGCCTCAAGGTGCCCTGCGCCCTGCCCGGCGCCAATCTTCCCGGTGACTTCAAGATCAAGGTCGCCAGGGTTCGCGGCGTCGAATCCTCGGGCATGCTCTGCTCGGCCAGGGAACTCGGTATTTCCGAAGACGCGTCCGGCCTGCTCGTCCTGCCGGCAGACGCACCGATTGGCCAGGATATCCGCGCCTATCTTGATCTCGACGACCGCCTGCTAACGCTGAAACTCACCCCGAACCGCGCCGACTGTCTGTCGCTCTCCGGCGTTGCGCGCGAGGTTGCGGCCTTGACCAACATGCCAGCGACTTACCCTGAGGTAGCCAAGACTCCCGTCAGCATCCCGGCCCGACGCGAGATCGTGCTTGACGCCCCGGCGGCATGCCCGCTCTACTGTGGCCGCGTGATCTCCGGGGTTGACGCGCGTGCGCCCACACCCGACTGGATGCAGCGCCGACTGGTGCGCAGCGGCATCCGCTCGATCTCCGCCCTCGTCGACATTACCAACTACGTGATGCTCGAACTCGGACAGCCATTGCACGCCTTCGACAACACGAAGCTTGAAGGTGCCATCCACGCGCGTATGGCGACTGCGGGCGAAAAAATCCTGCTGCTCAACGAACAGACGCTGGAACTGCAGGACGATGTTCTGCTGATCGCCGACGACCGACGCCCCGTCGCCATGGCCGGAATCATGGGCGGCGAGGACAGCGGGATCAGCCTCGACACCCGGGAGATGTTCCTTGAATCGGCCTTCTTTGCCCCCAAGGCGATTGCCGGTCGCGCGCGTCGCTACGGCTTCGCTTCGGATGCCTCGCACCGTTTCGAGCGCGGTGTCGATTTCGGCGCAACACGCCGGGCGCTGGAACGCGCCAGCCAGCTCATTCTCGAGATCTGTGGAGGCCAGGCCGGCCCCTTGTGCGAAGCGCTTGCCGGGCTTCCCGCAAGAGCGCCTGTCCGTCTGCGTCCGGCGCGGGTAGCCCGGGTTCTGGGGGTGGCTTTTTCTGCCGGGCAGATTGGCGAGTTGTTCTCCCGTCTCGATCTCGCTTTTACGCGGGACGGCGATGACTTCCTCGTTACCCCGCCGAGCTATCGCTTCGATATCGAGATTGAAGAAGACCTGATCGAAGAGATTGCCCGTCTGCATGGTTACGACAATATTCCTGCGCCAGCGCCGCGCGCCATGCTGGCCATGCTGCCGCAAACCGAGGATCAGCGCCCGCTGTTCCGCGTACGGCAAATCCTGGCTGATCGTGGTTATCAGGAGGTCGTCAATTTCGCTTTCGTAGAAGAAGTGTGGGAATCCGATTTCGCGGCCAATGAATCGCCGATCCGCCTGGCCAATCCGATTGCCAGCCAGATGAGCGTGATGCGCTCGACGCTGATCGGCGGCCTTGTCGCCAACATCGCAACCAACCTCAAGCGCAAGCAAAGCCGTGTCCGCGTTTTCGAAACCGGCCGTTGCTTCTTCCGTGACAGCACGGGTACACCCGTCGCCGGCTTCAGGCAACCCTGGAAACTCGCCGCTCTGGCGTATGGCAACGCCCTGCCCGAACAATGGGGAAGTGCTTCGCGCAACGTCGACTTTTTCGACATCAAGGGCGAAGTTGAACAACTGCTCGCGCCAGCTATAGCCCGCTTCGAGAAACTGGCCCACCCGGCCCTGCACCCCGGGCGAAGCGCGCGGGTGACGGTCGATGGACAGACGATCGGCCTGCTCGGTGAATTGCATCCGCAATGGCTGCAGAAATACGACCTGCCGCTGGCACCGGTTATCTTCGAGCTTGATCTTGACGCATTGAAACGTGCCCGCTTGCCGAACTATTCAGAAGTTTCGCGTCAACCGCCGGCCATCCGCGATCTTGCCATCGTGGTTGATCAGGATCTGGAATTACAAGGCCTTCTGGATGGTATCCACGCCAATCGACCCGCCCTCATCCAGGACATCAAATTGTTTGATGTCTACACCGGAAAAGGAATAGGTTCCGGGAAAAAAAGTCTTGCATTCCGTATAGTTATGCAAGATACTCAAAGGACTTTGCAAGACGCTGAAGTTGACGCCGCCGTACAACAACTGGTCGCCTATTTACAGCAGGCCTTCGCGGTACAGCTTCGCGCCTGACGGGGAAAAACATGACGCTTACCAAAGCAGAACTCTCAGATTTACTGTTCGAAAAAGTTGGCCTCAACAAACGTGAAGCCAAGGATATGGTCGAAGCCTTCTTCGAAGAGATCCGTAACACGCTTGAGCGTGGCGACGGTGTAAAGCTCTCGGGGTTTGGCAACTTCCAGTTGCGCGACAAGCCTCAGCGACCCGGTCGCAATCCGAAAACCGGCGAAGAAATTCCGATTACTGCACGGCGCGTCGTGACCTTCCATGCCAGTCAGAAGCTGAAGGGCGAAGTAGAGCTTTCCTACGATGGAAACCAGTCTTAAAGACGCCAGCAAGGAGTCTTTGCCGCCCATCCCGGCCAAACGCTACTTCACCATTGGAGAAGTCAGCGAACTCTGTGGTGTGAAGCCGCATGTCCTGCGTTATTGGGAACAGGAATTCACCCAGCTCAAACCGGTCAAGCGCCGTGGCAACCGCCGCTATTACCAGCATCATGAAGTCCTGCTGGTGCGCCGTATCCGTGAGTTGCTCTACAGCCAGGGTTTCACCATCAGCGGCGCACGCAATCGCCTGGATGATGCGATTGCCGATAGCAAACCGTCTGTTTTCACCCCCGATATGCTGCGCGGAGAACTGCTCCACATCGCAGAAATGTAATCCGCCGCTGTCGGGGCGTAGCGCAGCCTGGTAGCGCACTTGCATGGGGTGCAAGGGGTCGCGAGTTCGAATCCCGCCGCCCCGACCAATAAAAATCAAGTACTTAGCAACATTTAGAAGCCAGCGAAAAGCTGGCTTTTTCATTTTGCGGTACGGTTAGCGGTACGGTTTAGCACTTACTACCGTACCGCTAACCTGATATTTATCATTCGCGATCACACTTAGGCTCCTCCTTTCGGAACGAAATTTCATTTGGTGATCGCTACCGCACTACTTGAAGTTGTTATTTAACAACAGTCACCCTCACCTCCTCCCGCCCAGCCCCCCGGTACGCATTCAGATCAACCCCCTTCAACGCAGGGACCTTCTTGTAATCCACGTTCCCCTGCTTGAAGTACCGGGAGACTGTGACACCGAAGCCTGACTCACTAACGTGGCTGGCAAGCTCCACCAGCCGCTC
>JAIFKU010000117.1 GCA_020049495.1 Accumulibacter sp. | reverse complement strand
CCAACAAGATCTGGCGGCCTGGATCGGCAAATGGCAAGCCAAGTACCCGAAGTTGGTGGATTGGGTCGAGGCCAATATTATCGAGACGCTGGCCTTCTACCGGTTGCCGAGGGCGCACCACAAGCACCTGAAGAGTACGAACATGCTGGAACGGCTCAATGAGGAGATCAAGCGCCGGACGCTCGTCGTACGCATCTTTCGAGACTCACGAAACCTGGCTGGAGGACAACCGGTATTTGAACATGACGTTCCTGGCGGAACAGAAAAAGGAGTTGCTGAGACTGGCCGCTTGAAGCGACCGCGCTCTTGGTGCCGCTCCGGGCTACGCCCTACGCATCACCAAGAGCGCAAATGGATCAACCAATTATCTGATTACCATTTTTGCACAACTTGACGCACACAACTGCCCCTTTTTTCGCTTGAGCCCGGTGACTTCATCAGCCAATACGTGGTATTGGCTGCATCAATAATAAATCTAATTCATTTCATTTATGATTGATTTCAGATTGCTTACACTTTCTGTAACCCAATCATTTTCAAGTGCTACAGTTTTATCAATATCTTCCTGCAAGGGTGGCCAAAGTTCAATAATTACTGAAGGAAACATATTGTTTGACTTGAGTTTATTCAATACCCACTTGATTGGTATTTGACCCAAACCGGAGGGTTTGCCATGAACCGAAAAGCCCATCAGTGTTTGTGAGCGAATGATTTCAACATCTTTAAAATGATAATTAGCGCAATAAGGCATCATCTGTTCAAATACATAATAGGGGCCTTCCATTTTGCCAAGTGCATTAGCCAGATCAACACAGAGTCGCAAATTGGGATGGTTGACCTGTTCCATCAGTGTCACATATTCGGCAGCAGTAAACGCTTCGGTATTTTCCAGGACAATGATGACTCCAGCCCTCTCAAATGCAGGTAAAACCTGAGCCAGATTGCTTTTCACTTCATCAAACACGGCAGTATTACCAAAAAAAGCCGGCAATGTCCGGAGTATGGGCGATTTGAATTTTTTGGCGATTTCCAGAAATCTCATCAAATGGCTTACTTCAATTCCTTTGGTACCAATTTCTATTGAAATGTTCCACTCTTCAGCCTGTTTTGCCAACTTGTCCAATTCTGATCCGGTTAATTGTTCTAAGGGTAAATTATCGGCGATTTGTAAAACAGGAACCTGTAATTCCCTGGCTTTAATTAGCAGGTCAAATACTGACATCAGTTTCTCGGGGCGCGGTCCTTTATTTACCCCAATAGCCCAGGGAAATGTCCATGAACTGATACCTATTTTAAAATGTCTATTATTCATGATTTAATATTTATTCGTTAACAAGTGGTTTGAACATCCGGCTGAAAATAAAAATGAGCTGATAACTGACATGCCCGAAATGATAAAAGAAGTCAGTTATGATCGCCCGTTACTCAAGAAAAAAGGTCAGTAAAATCAAAGAATCTTCAACGAGTATGGCCGATGGCGGGTGGCGCAGTCAATCGCCGACTATTGGCCGCACGTGTCACAATTTGAAAAACCGACCGAAAAGCACTCCAGGCACTGCTTGAGCCACCATGCGTGAGCACCATTGATGAAGCACGAGCCATACGGCTTACTTCAGCAGATATCGCGGCAAACGTAAATTTTGGTTGACAGCTGTACCGAAACAAGGTTTTAATTAGATACCACATGTCCGATATGTGCTGTTCGGCTTGTTTTTCCTGCGAGTTATTCAAACCAATCAATTCTGGAGGGTGAAATGAAAAAGAGTCTGACTGTAGGGCTGGCACTGTTTTTGGTCAGCACATTGGGGTTCGCGCAAACGGTAAACCTGCGTTATTCACACATGAATCCGCCGGGCAGCGTCGCCGGCAAGCAAGCTGAGTTTTTTGCTGCCAAGGTCAAGGAGTTCAGCAAGGGTGCAGTCGAGGTCAAGGTCTTCCCGTCTTCGCAACTGGGCAACCTGCAGGAGCAAGCCGAACAAGTGTCTTCCGGCGTTGTGGCATTCCATCACAACACCATGGCCGGCATCGGTTCGCTGTACAAGGATTACGCCGTTCTCGATACGCCCTTCATGTATCGCGATGTCGATCACTGCATGAAAGTGAATGATCCCAATTCGCCGATCATGAAGAAGCTGGAAGCACAATTATTGAAGAACCGTGGTGTCCGCATGCTCTACACCTTCTACTTCGGTACCCGCGAGTTGACCGCCGACCGTGCTGTCTTCAAGCCGGAGGACATGAAGGGCATGAAGATTCGAGCCATTCCGTTCCCGATCTACATGGCTGCGGTTGAAGGCATGGGCGCCAGCCCGATGCCGGTCGACTTCGCAGAACTGCCGACTGCACTGGCAACCAAGGTGGTCAACGGGCAGGAGAATCCCTACAACACGATTCTCAACAGCAAGTTCTATGAAACCCAGTCGCACCTGATGCAGACCAATCACATCATTGGCGCGGAAGCTGTGGTAGTCAATGCCGCTGCGTTTGACAAGCTGTCGCCGGATAACCAGAAGGCCGTAATGGCCGCAGCGGCCGAGGCCAGCAAATATGGCACGCAAATGACCAAGGATCTCGAGGCGAGCGATCTCAAGGCTCTGAAGGACAAAGGCATGAAGGTTATCGGCAAGGCTGAAGGGCTTGATGTTGCTGCTTTCACCGCCAATACCAAGAAAGTAATCGAGGCCAAATTCCCCGAATACAAAGAGTATTACTCGATCATATCGGCGATCAAATAGTTGATTGTGTGAGTGCCGGCCTTTCCCGGAGGGGCCGGTGATTGACTTGAAAATAAATATTTCAGGATTTGATCCGGTACTGTAACCGCGAGGAGCGGAATAATGTCTCAAACTGATTGCAGCGCCAAGGGCTGCGGCTTGGCTGTGCTTGACAGGATGAATCGACTGTTCGAGCTGCTTTCGATGGGGTGTCTGGTTGGCTTTACCGTTCTGGTCTTTGTCCAGATGGTGGCGCGCAACATGTTCAATCTCGGGATTGCAGAGTTTGAAGAGCTTTCCCGCTCGCTCGATATCTCAATGGTCTTTCTGGTGATTCCCATCCTGATGCGTCAAGGACAGCACATCACCGTTGATCTCTTCCTGTGGGGATTGCCTGCCAGCCTCGACAAATCCATGAAACTGCTGGCATCGGCTATCTGCATCGGATTTTCCGCACTGTTTCTTTACAGCGGATATTTGTACATGGCCAGACATTGGAGTGTTCCTTCACCGGTTCTGAAAATGCCGAATATCCTGTTCTTTGGGCCTGCGCTGATCGGAATGGCACTGTTCCTGTTGAACTGTATTGCCGTTTTCGTACTGATTCTAAAAAAGAAGGATGCATAAGTCATGGAAGGTATCATTCTGATTTCCGGTTTCTTGCTGCTGGTTCTGCTGCGAGTGCCCATGGCGGTGTGCATGGGGCTAACCGGAGGCATCTATTTCATGGTCAACGGCATGCCGCCGGACATCATCTCCCAGCGCATGCTCAACTCGCTCAATTCCTACACCCTTCTGGCTGTGCCGATCTTCATCCTGGCCGGCAACCTGCTTAATACCGCTGGTATTTCCACTCGTATCTTCCAGTTCGCCCGCGCATTTTTCGGCCGCAGGGAAGGTGGTTTGGCACAAGTCTGCGTGGTTACCAATCTGATTTTTTCCGGTGTTTCCGGCGCCGCACTGGCCGATCTTGGTGCACTCGGCAACATCGAGATGAAAGCCATGAAGGAACAGGGCTACAGGGACGAAGACGGGGCCGCGATCGCCGCGGCGACGGCGACCATCGGACCGATTTTTCCGCCCAGCATCCCGCTCATCATCTTTGCGGCAGTGGCCGAGGTGTCGGGCGTCAAGCTGCTGATTTCCGGGGTCATCCCGGCGCTGATCATCGTCGTCATGTTCTTTATTACCATTGCCATCCTGGCGCGGATTCACAAGTACCCGAAGGATACGGTCATCATATCCGGCAAGGAAAAATGGGCTATAAGCCGTGATGCCTTTGCTTCGCTGATGGCGCCGATGATCCTGCTGGTCGGCTTGCTGACCGGTTTTTTCTCGCCGACCGAAGTGGCCGCTGTCTGCGCTGCCTATGCCGTGCTGATCGGTGTGCTTGTCTATCGCGAGATGAACTGGAAAGGCTTTGTGATGATGGTGCGTGAGACGGTCCATCAGACGGGCAACATCATGTTCATTATCGCCGCAGCGGCCATCTTCTCGCTGGCCCTGACCATGGCTAACGTGCCGGATCAACTCAACGCCTTTTTCCTTGGTGTATCAAAAGACCCGCTGGTGCTCATGCTCATGGTCAACTTGCTGTTGCTGGTGGTTGGCATGTTCATGGAAACCATCGCCGCATTGCTGATCCTGACGCCGATTCTTGTTCCGACGCTGGCCGCCGTAGGTGTTGATCCCATCCAGTTGGGTCTGGTCGTCGTTCTCAATCTGATGATCGGTTTGCTGACACCACCGGTCGGTATGAGTCTGTATCTGGTGAGCATCATGTCGGGCGTCTCTTTTCCCAGGATTTGCAAGGCGATTCTGCCCTACTACATTCCGCTGCTTGCCACGCTCGCATTGGTCACTGTTTTTCCGGCGTTGACCGTGTGGCTGCCCAATCTTGTTTATGCCAAATAAGCGGTCGGCCATGAAAGCCGTTAAGGCATTCCATGCGACCCCTGGCCGACCTGGAACAAGCGGAAGTATACGAACACATGGAGAGACTTAATGATCAATGTACTTGCCTTTGTCAGCATCAAGCCGGGAATGATGGAAGAAGCACTCGATGTCTATCGTGTGCTGGTTCCAAAAGTCATGGCCAATGAGCCAGGGTGTATCGAGTATTCACCGACTACGGACTGCGATCTCGGACTAGCCAATCAGGAAATCAACGCGAACCTGATTGTCGTCACCGAGCGCTGGCGTTCGGTCGATGATTTCAAGGCACACCTGAGAGGTCCATCTCATGTGCTCGAATTCCGCGCTGCCATCAAGGCGTATCTGGACAAGATCACCCTGAAGATTACGCAGGCCGCAATCTGATTTTCAGGTGCATTGTTTTTCCCTCTGCCAGCTAGCAGAGGGCCAATCAGGTGAACAACGGTTACATGAATCCTTGAAGGTGACGACATGACCAAGGCAGCAATATTCCATACCAGTTCCGCGACGCTGAACCTTTTCCAGACATTGACGGCAAAGATCATTCCGGATGTTGAAATCATGCATATCGTCGAAGATTCGATGATCCGTGATGTCATGAAGAACGGCGGACCTACTCCGGCCATCAATGCCCGTATCGCAGGCTATGTGCAGGCCGCGGAACGTGCCGGCTGCTCCATTTTCATGACGGCATGCTCTTCGATCGGTGCAAGCGTCGAACAGTGCCAGTTTCTCTCGGCCATACCGCTTACCCGTATCGATGAAGCCATGGCTGAGGCGGCAATTTCTCAGGGGCCGCGTGTAGCCGTGCTGGCGACCGTCGAGACCACGCTCAAACCGACGCTTGAATTCATCAAGCGCAAGGCTATGGTGGCCGGCAAGGAAATCGAGATCATGCCGACCCTCATGTCCGAGGCATTTGTCGCACTGCTGGCCGGAGACAATGCCACACATGACCGCATCGTTTCTGCCGGTTTGCGTGGGGCCTTGGCGAAAGCGGATGTGGTCGTTCTGGCCCAGGCTTCGATGGCGCGCGTCATGGAGGGAATGGAAAAACCGGCCGTCACCGTGTTAACCTCTCCCGAGATTGGCATGATGCGTTTGAAAGAGCGAATTTCCGCCCTGGCCTGACAATAGCAGAGACCGACCCTGCGCTTGCTGGTGCAAGCAGGATGCGTGGCAAGTCTGAGTGAAAGAACGGCTAGAGGTGACGCTGTGACTCTCGCCAGGTCGCGATGTGTTGCTTCTCGGCGATGACGGCTGCTGCATTGTCGCGATCAGAGATGGCCATCATGATCTTGCGGTGCGGGCCAATACCGTAGGTTCCATTGATTGTTGGCGCGAAAATGTCGATCACGAAATTGTACATGTTCTCGATCAGGTGATTGTTCGTCAGGCTGGCCAAGGTCCGGTGAAATTTCAGATCACAGGCATTGAGCACAGCGATTGCCGTTTCACCGCGTCTGCCCAACTCTTCGTATTCCTCATGAACAGCCTGCAGTACGCGGATGTCTTCGTCGGAAGCGCAGTCGATAATAGTGCTGATGACGCCGATTTCTACCATTTCACGTAATTGAATCAATTCATTCGAATTGGTGTTGGTAATGATCAGGCTATAGATCAGCGGATCAAATATTTTCTTGTTGGCCGATGTGGCGATGTAAGTACCATCGCCGTGAATAATCTCGACGATGCCAAAAGCATCAAGTATCTTGAGCGCTTCACGCACCGAACCTCGTCCTACACCCAGGCCTTCGGCCAAAGCCTGTTCACTGGGAAGCAGATCGCCCGGGAGGATTTTTTTCTGGATCAGGATGTTCTTTATGCTCTCTATGACCAGGTCAACAGCTGACAATTTGGCTTTTTTCTCAAATAGGGCGGTCACATTCCTGGTGCGAGCCATTGCGTATTCTCCAGATCTGTTGCGTAATGAAGCATTTTCGACAAAGTGTGACATCACATGTCGAATGTCAATGGGCATTATGGCAAATTAGTCCTGCGCTTTCAATGTTAATGTCACCTGATATCGCCTGATATCGCCTGATTTTGAATGCCATTGTAATGTAGTATAGTATGGTCGTGCAATATGAATTGGAACGAGCCCATATGTCAGCAGTCAGGAATGCATCCGTAAAGAAAACACCTGTCGTTGCCAAAGCCAGAAAGCGAACTGCTGTACCGGCCAGGGGCAAGGTTTCGGCAGGAAAGACAGCAGAACCTGCGACAAAGAAGCCGGTGGTGAAAGCCCCCGTCGAACCGGCAAGGACCAAGACACTGGTCGCCGGCACACCTGAGGCAAAGAAGCCCGCTATCAACAAGCGCAAACGCCTTTCCAAGGCTTTTTCACGGCCTCTGGACAAGAAGATCAAGAAGGCCATGCTGATACGTGACCGCTTTGTCTTTCCTGAAGGCGAGTATGTGCAACTTGTCGAAATGAAAAAGCGATTGTCGGAGCAGGGGTTGGACGTCAAGAAAAGCGCATTGCTTCGCGCCGGTTTCATGCTCCTCTCAGCACTGGATGAAGACGCGCTGAAGGATATCCTGTCGCGGGTTTCATCTGTCTGAGTTTTAGGCTGGTCCCGGTGTTCCTTTCACCGGCTTGTATTTCCGGAAGACAGCACGGGCATCCAGTTCGGAACGCTCCGCTGTGCAGATTGAAGGATCGTCGTCGTGCCCGCTGAAATAGTCGTCGGCCTGGGCACGCATGACGATGCCAATGGCCATCTCATCGCTCAAGGTGTAGATCTCGGTGAGCAGCGTGGCGACTTCGTCGAGATAGTCCTCGTAGGTCATGTCAGTTTCCTTGCGCGCATTGACGGTGCACCTTGGCGTAAGCCTCCAGCAGTCGATGGTGCATTGCGAAGCCTGTGAGATCGTTGCCGGGAGCCGCTATGCCGAAGAAGCGCTGTTCGCGCAACAACAGGGCTTCGGCCGTGCCGAGTGCTGTTGTGCCGTAGAGGCTTTCCAGCACGGTGCGGTAAGGCTCGTATTCCCCTGAGTCAAACAGCTTGAGCAGGCTCTCGATGCAGCGGTAGATACGACGGCGGTCGGGGTTGATTTGCGCAAAGTAATGAATCCAGTCACAGCCTTCACGTGTGGCCTCTTCGTTTCCGCTGGCCAGTGCCAGCAGGGTTTTCAGTTCGCCGACACGCAGGTCTTCCCAGAATGACCCGGCATCGGGTGCCAGACCGATCAGGGCGGCGACCAGGCGCTGGTCGGCCAGTCCGGATTCGTTCAGCGTAGCGAGCAGATCCTCGCATTCCTCGTCGTCGAGTTCCGGCAGATACAGGATGGCTTCGCGAATGGTGTTGCCAAGACTGTTGTTCTCGTATTCCAGATCGTCAATCGGATAGATCTCGGACATTCCGGGGACAATGATCCGGCAGGCATAAACACCGAGGTGGGTGTAGTCGGCAATGTAGATTTCGTGGCCTTCGGCATGAATCGTTTCGACCAGCCAGGCGTAATCTTCGAGCGTCGAATTGCTGAAATTCCAGTCACAGAAATCGAAGTCCGGTGTGTCACCGAGGAAGTTCCAACTGATGATTCCGCTTGAATCGACGAAATGGATTTCGATGTTCGGCGAACTGGCTATCTCTTCCAGATCAAAACCGGGCTCCGGAAACCCGCCCAGCGCGTCGAGTGCACGCCCTTGCAGCAGTTCGGTGAGCGCGCGTTCAAGGGCGATCTCAAGGCGCGGATGGGCGCCAAAGCTAGAGAAACAGCCCTGATCCTCGGGATTGAGCAGGGTGACATTCATTACCGGATACTGGCCGCCGAGCGATGCGTCCCGAACCAGAATGCCGAACCCGGCTGCACGCAGAGCGTTTATACCGGCTTCGATAGGCGGGTAGCGGGCAATGACCTCGTTCGGTACTTCGGGCAGACAAATTCCCTCGCTGATGATGCGGAACTTGATGTGGCGCTCAACAATTTCGGAGAGTGCCTGCGTCCGCGCTTCGGCCTGGGTGTTGCCGGCCGACATGCCGTTGCTGACATAAAGATTGCCAATGATGTTGACCGGGAACCAGATGCGCATTCCGTCGTTGTGGCGGATAAAGGGCAGGGCGCAGATTCCGCGTTCGACATTGCCGGAGTTGTGTTCAACCAGCATTTCAGCCGGGATGCTGAGTTCAGGGTTGTAGAATGCCTGCAACTCTGGCGTTAACAGCCTTTGCGGCCATTCGCCGTTTTCCTCGGGGGGAAACCAGCACTCCTGCGGATAGTGCGTGAAGCGCTGCGTGGCAAATGCTTTTCCGAGATAATAGTGGGTCCAGAAGTAGTTGCAGGAAAGTCGTTCGAAGAACTCGCCGAGCGCGCTGGCCAGTGCGGCCAGCTTAGATGCCCCCTTGCCGTTGGTGAACAGTAGCGGGCAGTCACGGTCGCTCACATGCACGGACCAGATGCCATCCACCGGGTTAAGCCAGGAGCGTTCCTCGACGTGGAAACCAATCTGCAGCAGTTTTTCCTGCATGCGGCTGATCGATGCTTCGAGGGATGCGTCTTTACCGGTGATGAAGTGTTCGGTGGGCATGATTGAGTCCGATAATGTTGTGCTGGATATGCATGATCAAGCGTATAGCAGCATAGCGGTGTCGTGGCAAGTATTGTGGTTGAGTACAATTGTTCTGTGTTTCAATAGCAATAATCCGTGCCTTGCAATGATTCTTCTGGAGTCGGCGTACCATGTTTTCAGGTTTTTTCCGGGAACTAAAGACGCAATTCATTACCCTGGGTCAGATCATCAGGACCCGTGAGTTCTGGATTTACGTAGGCATCATTCTTGTGCTGCTGCTGATTGCCGTAGCCGGGATCCGCCTCGCGACGGGATTCGATCCGTTGACGCGCGGCCAACTGCGCATGGGTTTCTCGTGCAAGACGGGAGAGGGTCAACTGGCGACCATTATCATCGGCTGCTTCATATTCGTCATTGCCAGCGTTTTTACTCTGGGCGAGGTCATCCACTGGGTGGAGGAAACTCGCATGTCCAGAGCTCCTGGGCGCCATCAGTACAAGATCGGCTATTGGCGGCCGATCCTGCACGTGCTGGGCACCATCATCCTCGGGGTTGGCGGTTATCTTCTGCTGCTGAGCTGGTGTACCTGAGCCGGGATAGCGTCATCAGGCCGCGAGTTCAAACACCCGGCGTGAACCCTCAAGCGTGAGATCGCTGTGTTCGCCGAGCGCGACCATGCCGTGTCGTTCCAGTTGGGCGAGCAGCGCCGGAATGGCGTCCTTGCCGATGCCATAGCCGGACAGGCGCGTCGGAACCTGCAGCGCTTCAAAAAACTGCCGGGTCCGTTCAATGGCCTGATCGATGCGTGTTTCCTCGTCACCCTCGCGCAGACCCCAGATCCGGTCGGCATACTGCAGCAGTTTTCCGCGTTTCTCCTCACGCCTGACCTGCAGCATGGCCGGCAGAACGACGGCCAGCGTCTGCGCGTGGTCTAGCCCGTGCAGGGCGGTGAGTTCGTGGCCGAGCATGTGGGTGGCCCAATCGTTCGGCACGCCGGCACCGATCAGACCGTTCAGAGCCAGCGTTGCTGTCCACATCAGGTTGGCGCGTACGGCATAGTCCTCCGGCGTCTGCAGCGCTTTGGGACCCTCTTCGATCAACGTGAGCAGCAGTCCCTCGGCAAAACGATCCTGTACCTTGGCATCGTCGGGATAGGTGAGATATTGCTCGGTGATATGGACAAAGGCGTCAACGACTCCGTTGGCAACCTGGCGCGGAGGCAGTGTGTAGGTCTTGGTCGGGTCGAGCAGCGAAAAACGGGGGAAGAGCAGGCGATTCATGAACGCCAGCTTGTCGTTGCTGATGCGTTTGGTGATTACCGCGCCGTTGTTCATTTCGGAACCGGTGGCGGGGAGCGTGAGCACGCTGCCGAAAGGAATGGCGCTGCCAATCTTGGCGCGCTTGGCGAGGATGTCCCAAGGGTCGCCGACAAAGGGAATGGCCGCAGCGATGAACTTGGTGCCGTCAATTACCGAACCGCCGCCTACGGCAAGAAGAAAGTCAATGCGCTCCCGGCGAGCGAGTTCAACGGCCTGCATCAGCGTTTCGTAGGTGGGGTTGGGTTCGATCCCGGCAAATTCAAAAACCGTAAAGCCGGCCAACGCGGCCTTGACTTCGGCCAGGGTGCCGGCCTTGACAATGCTGCCGCCACCGTAGGTAATCAGCACCCGCGCGTTGGCCGGAATTTCCCGTGCGAGGTCGGCGATGCGACCGGAGCCGAAAAGAATGCGTGTCGGATTGTAAAAGGTGAAATTCTGCATGCTTAACTCCTTTGTGAAGTGGTGCCGTAACGCGAGGCAATATACGACCCCAGAGAGACGAAAATAATTCCGGTTGCCAGCCAGGCAGTCAAAGCTTCATCAAGCAGCGGAATAGCAACGATACCGACCACGATGGGTACCAGCGCCAGAAAGGCCGCTGCCCGCTCTGCGCCTAGAAGTTCCAGTGTTTTCAGGTAGGCCAGCATGGCCAGTATTGTTGCGACGATGCCTTGAAATACACTCTGAATGACAATCATTGAGAGCGGGGCGGCGGCAAGTTGTTTAGGTAACCATAAGGCATAAATGGGCAGATAGACAACAGCGGATCCGAACGCCACGGCGCGGGTCTGAGTCCAGACGGAATACCCCCAGCGCGCAGCAAGAACGGCGTAGAAAGCCCACAGAATCGACGAGAGCAGGATCAAAAAATCACCAAAGACTGAATCGGCCGACCATTCGGTGAAATAAGGCATGGCCGCACAAACGATACCCGCTGAAATCAGCACCAGTCCCAAGTAGCGCATCCGGTTCGGTCGAGTACCTGCAATAAGCCAGACCACGACGCTGATCAGCAAGGGCTGCACGCCGGAGAGCAGAATTGCGCCGTGCGAGGCCGGCGCAAACTTGAAACCGTTATAGGCCAGCGGGCAGTAAAGCAGGCTGCACAGGAAGGTCAGTACCCACAACCTTCTGTCGCGCCAGACTCCCGGAAGCATGCTGCCGGCAAAAGGGAGGAGAACCAGCGAGGCGGTGATCAGGCGCAAGGCAAAGATGTCGTAGGGTGTCAGAATGCTCTTGCCGCCCAGTCGCGACATGAGGGAGAAACCGGACCACATGACCAGCGTCGCGGTAGCGGCCAGATAACCGCGCAGGAGTTGTTTGTTGTCAGGCAACCGATTTCCCTTTGAACATTGCAGTATTCCCGTATCAGGGTTTTGGCAGCTTCTGGAACAGGCCGCGCAGCGTGTTTTGCAGATCGGCAGGCAACAGGATCATCTTGGCGTTTTGTGATTCGGCCAACTTGGTAATGCTGGTAATGTACTTCTCGCCCAGCAGATAGAGCATCGGCAGTTCATTTTCGCCAAAGGCACCGGTGACCTTGGTGATCG
Source organism: Accumulibacter sp. (assembly GCA_020049495.1). Lineage (GTDB taxonomy): Bacteria > Pseudomonadota > Gammaproteobacteria > Burkholderiales > Rhodocyclaceae > Propionivibrio. Next base: position 27,123 of record JAIFKU010000117.1, on the reverse strand, counting down.
CCTGCGAGGAGGCGTCAGCCAGCATGATCTGCGCTTCTGCATCGCGTTTGGCTGATTCCAGACGGGCCTCGGCGGTCAGGATCATCGACTGCTTCTCGCCTTCGGCGCGGGTGACCATCGCTTTCCGTTCGCGTTCGGCTGCAGCCTGCAATTCCATTGCGCGCTGCATGGATTGCGACGGCTTGATGTCCTGGATTTCCACCGACTTGACGGTAAGCCCCCAGTCCATCGCCTCATCGGCGACACCGGCTTTCAGGCGAGCCTTGATTATGTCGCGTTGCGAGAGCGCGTGGTCGAGTTCCATCTCGCCGACAATCGAGCGCAGGGTAGTCATGATCATGTTGCGGATGGCCTCGGAGTAGTTCTGCACGCCATAAACCGCTTTCACCGGGTCGGTGATCTTGATGAACGCGATGGCGTTGACCACGATGACTGCGTTGTCGCGGGTGATGACTTCCTGCTCCTGCACGTCGAGGATGATGTCCTTGGTGGTCAGCTTGTAATCGACGGTGTCGATATAGGGAATGATGAAACGCAGGCCCGGCAGCAGCGTCTGGCTATACTTGCCCAGACGCTGGACGATCCATTCCTCACCCTGGGGAATGATGCGTACCCCCTTGGCGACGGTGACCAGAACGAAGGCCAGGAATACGACTGAAGTGATTGTCATGCCGATCATTTTGCTTCCTCCACTTTGATGTAACTGCCTTCGACGGCGACGATACGCACGCGCTCGCCGGCCTTGATTGGGGTGGCTGCGTAACACTCCCAGATGTCCGAACCGAGTACGGGTTTCTGGAAACGTACCTGGCCGCGCGTATCAGGGCACAGATCGCTGACCAGGACGCCGACTTCACCGCGCACATGGGCGGCTGAAGTGCCGACGGCGCTGATCGTGCGCGGCTTGAGATAGCGGAACCAGAAGACAACGAGGAGAGTGGAGAGTCCCGCCCAAAACAGCATCTGTGTTGCCACGGCCAGATCGGGTAGTGCCAGGAGGACGATTCCCACAGCAATTGCACCGATACCGAACCAGACAATGAAAAAGGCAGGTACGGCCAGTTCGGTCATGGCCAGACACAATCCCAGTACTATCCAGTGCCACCACTCGAACATTTTCAGCCTCCAGCGACTGCCCAAAAGACAGAGCATAGCGCAACATAGCCGCACCTTGCACGCGCCATGACCAACTGATTCGGAATACCATAGCGTTTGTCTTGAAAACAGGCCTGTTGACGAAAGAGGGGATAACCTTGCTGCCCAAAGAAACCACACCCAGTTCGATTGTGAAGTATCTCGACCAGTACGTGATCGGCCAGGACGAAGCCAAGAAGGTGCTTGCGGTTGCCGTGTACTCGCATTACCGGAAGATTTCGGCCGTACAACTGAATAGCGGCGCCATTGCCAAGAGCAACGTGCTGCTCATCGGTTCGTCCGGGACCGGGAAAACACTGGTTTGCGAGACCCTCTCAAGAATGCTTGGCGTTCCTTTCGTAACGGCGGATGCCACGTCGCTGGCGCAGACCAAGTATGTCAATGAGGAGATCGAGGCGACATTGCAACGCCTGCTCGACAGGGCTGACGGGAATGTCGAAAACGCGCAGTATGGCATTGTCTTCATCGACGAAATCGACAAGCTGAAGGCAAGCAAGACCGAGGCACGGGTAACCTCCGGCGAGAGTGTCCAGCACGCCCTGCTGAAGATCATGGAAGGTTCGCCGGTCAAGCTGAAGGACAACCGTTACATTGACACCACCAACATCCTGTTCATTTGCGGCGGAGCCTTTGTCGGGCTGGAGAACATCATGTCCAAGACGCACGGCTTTGGTTTCATATCAACTTCAGGCGACGACAACCAGAATATCCTTGACCGGCTCAACAAGCGCGTCAAACCGACCGACCTCTTCGAATTCGGCCTGATCCCCGAATTCACCGGCCGCCTGCCGATCATTGCCAACTTCCAGAACCTGAACAAGGAGATGCTGGTCAGGATTATGAGCGTGCCGAAGAACTCGATCTACAGGCAGTACATGGAAATCTTCAAGGCCGAAGGCGTGGAACTCAGCATCGGTCCCAAGGTATTCGAGCAGATTTCAGAAATTGCCATCGAATACAAGACCGGAGCCCGCAGTCTGCGCGGGATATTCGAGGAGTTGATGACACCGGTTCTGTACGTGGTTCCGGATAACCCGGACATCTACCGGGTCGAGATTGCCTCGCTGTTTGAAGATCCACGTCTGCTCAGGCGGTCATAGCGATTTGAATGGTCTGGGATCGCTAAGGTTCTCAAAACCATTGCAGTCACAATTGACGCGTTCAAAGGCTAAGCGAAATTCCTCCGGGAAGGATAGACCACCTGGCGGTAGTCGCTCGGATTCTTGTGCGTGACTTTCTTGAAGCTTTTGTAAAAATTGCTCATCGAGTTGAATCCGGTGTCCATCGCGATATCGACTATTTTCTGATCCGTGGTGAGGATCAGCCGCTGCGCTTCATAGACACGGAGCATGGTGATCAGGGTACTGATGTTGATTCCGCATTTCTCCTTGAACAGTGAAATCGCGTAATTTGGATGAAGCCCTGCCGCTTTCGCGATCGATTTCACATCGATTGGGTTGCGGAAATTGAGCGTGATGTAATCGTACATGCTCTTGAAGGCATTCTTGTTTTTGTGAACCAGAAGCTTTGGTTGCGGCGGGTGGAGTGAATCCGCGGATGCCGCCATGGGGCGGAAGCGCCGAAGCCGCGATTCCAGAGACATCAGCAGGGTTTGGCGCACATCCTGCTGCAAACTGGACGCTTCGCGCTTCCATACCGGATAGGACGCCAGGTCGATCGAGCGCAATTCCTGATCCGACTCCACAAGGATTTTTCCGTTCATCACATCACGTACGATTGAAGGCGAAAGATCGAAGTAGAGGAAGGTTTCCGGGGGCAGCGCTACCCAGTACTGAAGGTTTTCCTCTCCAATATGCATGAGCTGATGGGGGATCGCGCCCCAGAACAAGACTGTTTGCTCGGGCTGTATCTCGATAATCTGTGCGCCGAACCGGACTGTGGTGGGATTCCTGTTCGGGAAGAAGAGAATTTCGATTTCGTCGTGCCGATGCAGACTGTCATAGGAATGGGCGTTCAGGACGTCGCAGAAGAGTCCGAACTTGAAATCGACAATATGTTTTTCAGCCATGACCTTAGAATAGTGGACAAAAATGGTCTTTTCAAGGATGCGTCTCTTAAATCAGGTTACTAATCTACCCTTGCGGATGTTAGCGTTTGTTCAGGTTCGACATTCATTTTTATACAAGAGGAAAAGCATGGAACGTCTACGCAGGGTCGCGATCGTGACGGGAGGCGCACGAGGGATAGGAAGGGCTATCGTCGCTGCGTTCGCCGCCAAAGGCATCGTGTCCGTCATCGCCGATATCGACCTTGAAGTCGCCGAAAAGGCGGCGGATGAAGTCCGGGCATCCGGCGCGGAGGCCATCGCGATCAAGGTCGATTTGTCCTGTACCGACCAGATCGTTCAACTCATCGACCAAACGATGATGCGCTACGGCAGGCTCGATATCCTGGTCAACAACGCCGGAATCTTGAGCAACACGCCCTACGACCAGATTGCCGAAGCGGAATGGGATCGCGTTCTGGATATCAACCTCAAAGGCGTCCTCTTTGCTTCGCGGGAAGCGCTCAAACCGATGCTCGCGCAAGGCTGGGGGCGGATCATTTCCATCTCTTCGCTGGCTGGTCGCAACGGCGGGGTCAGTATCGGTCCGGCTTACGCTGCTTCCAAGGCGGCGGTGATCGGCCTCACCCGGCACCTGGCAAGAAAAGTCGCGCGCAACGGCATTACTGTGAACGCGGTCGCTCCCGGAACGACGGAAACCGATATCATCAAGGGCTTCAGCGAAGACGAAATGGTCGCGATCAATAACGCGATTCCGGTCGGGAGGCTGGGAAAACCGGAAGAGATAGCGGCAATGGTGGCGTTCCTGGCCTCTGATTCCGCCGCGTTCATCACCGGCGCGGTCATCGATATCAACGGCGGCATGTACATGGGCTGAGCGCGAAGCGACTGCCTACACTATCAACCAAAGGAGAAGAGAAAATCATGATCAAGCACGACTACCTGAACTGGATGGCAAAGAATACGCCGACGCAATGGTGCAACGATTCCGCGCTCATGCCGGAACTGGACGCGGCGCTGGAAAGCGGCGCCATCGGCTGCACGTCCAACCCGCCGCTCACCTATCTGGCACTGACGACGGAACCTGAACTCTACCGGGATGCCGTGGCGGCCATACCGGCTACTGCGCAGGGTGATGACCGGGTGGTCGAACTGCTTGGCGTTGTTGTGCGTAGCGTTTCTCGCCGCTTGCAAAAGCTTTACGAGACGAGCGGAAAGCAATACGGCTATATCCGCTCCCAGGTTCAGCCGAAAATTTCCGGCAACGGTGCTGCGATGCACCGGATGGGACTCACCATTTCTACATGGGGCGAGAACGTCATGGTCAAGATTCCCGGTTCCGCATCGGGTATCCAGGTGCTCGAGGAACTAGCCGCCGCCGGAATCCCGACGACACCCACTGTTTGCGTGTCCGTCTCGCAGATCCTCGCCGCGGCAGAAGCCAACGCGCGCGGTATCAAGCGCGCCATCGCCCGCGGCATTGCCCCCGCTCCATCGACCGCCGCCCTGGTCATGGGCAGACTGCAGGATTATCTTGCCGTGCTCAACGAGCAGCGCAAGGCAGGGCTGTCTACCATCGAACTCGAAGATGCGGCGCTCGCCGTCACTAAGCGCTGCTACGCGATCATGAAGGAGCGCGGATACAGCCAGTTGCTCATGCCGGCTGCGTTCCGCACGCCGCGTCAGGTGTCCGGAATGGTCGGCGCCTTGGCGCATATGACCATCCACCCGAAAATCCAGGACGACGTCATCAAGGCCGACGCCGCAGGAACCATCCAGCGTCGGATAGCCATCGATGATCCGATCGATACCGACCTCATGGCCCGCGTTGCCAGGGCCTTGCCCGAATTCACTCAGGCCTTCGAACCCGAAGGGCTCAAGCCGGAAGCGTTCGATGCCTACGGTGCCACGGTGATGACGCTTGATGGATTTGACAAGACCGGATGGCAGAAGCTCTACACGCTCTGAAAAGGTGATCGGCATGGCAAGGAAAATACGCTACGGGATCGCCATTTCTCAGGAAATTCTCAGCGAAGGCGCTCCCGTGCCCTTCCAGGGCGGCATCGCGGAGGGAATGGCGAAAGCCGCCACCATGGGGTTCGATTGCGTCGAGCTTCATATCAGAAATCCTGCAAGCTTCGATCCCGAACTACTGGCGCGCTATTCGGATGAAACGGGAGTCCGGATCGCGGCGATCGGGACCGGTCTTGAATACGGTTTTAATGGGCTGAGCCTGACTTCCGATGATCCGTCCATAAGGGAAAAAGCGGCGGAGCGGATGCGTGAGCATATCGATCTGGCCGCGCATTTCGGCGCCGTGGTTTTCCTCGGGCTGATCCGGGGGAAATGCGGCACCAGGGCGCGTCTCACGGAGTACCTTGACCGTCTTGCGGACCAACTTGTTCCACTCGCGGCCTATGCGGCCGAAAAGAAGGTGCCTACCGGGCTGGAGCCGGTTGCCTACTATTTTTCGGATCTGCTCAATACGACTGACGAAACGCTTGACTATCTCGCACGTCCCGGTCTGGAATCAATCGGCCTTCTTCTCGATACACACCATATGTTTCTCGAGGACAAAAGCATGGAGGAATCGTTCAGGAAATGCGCAGGAAGAATCACCCATGTCCACATTTCGGACTCGAACCGCAGATACCCGGGTGCCGGGAATGTTGACTACGATCTTGTGTCCCGTTCGCTCGATGGCATCGGGTATTGCGGAGCCGTTTCTCTCGAGATTCTGCCGGCGCCTACTGCGGATGAGGCAGCGCGAAAAGGGATTGCGTGGATGCGGGATACCTGGGGACGCTGAATAAAGCATCCCGCAGCTAGCGTGCCGAGCTTTGATCAGTTCGTCCCGATTGGTTAGCGTCCAGTAACACTCACCTCGGTCGCACTGTGCTGGGCAACTGGGTCACGCGTCGGTGCCCAACGGCATAGGGGCGCAGGGAGAATGCCGGAAAGTATTACGGCGCGTGACTCAGCGATAGACCAGCACCGGGATCTTGGTGTGTGTCAACACTTTGTTGGTCTCGCTGCCCAGCAGCAGGGCACTGATCCCGCGCCGGCCATGCGAGGACATGAAAATCAGATCGCAGTTGCTTCGCGTTGCCGCTTCGATGATCGCTTCATAGGGAATGTCGCTGGTCAGCGTCAGCGAGTTACATTGAACGCCTGTTTCCTGGCATAGTTTTTCGACAAAGCCAAGAATTTCCTGCGCCTGCTGCTCGGCAAGCTCGGCAAATTGTTCCGGTGTCGTCGGGTCGATCAGTGCACCTTCTCCGTAATAAGTCACTGGATATTCCGGCTTGGCATAGAAGGCGGTAATGCGCGCACCAACATCCTTGGCGAAAGAAACAGAGCGGCGTACCGTGTCCTGAGAGAACGGAGAACCGTCGGTAGGAACAAGAATGTGTCTGAACATGATGACTCCTTTGTTATGGATGCACTCACAATATAGACAAAAAATCGTTTGAAGGACAACGGAATTATGTTCTATTTATGCTGCGGTGTTTCATTGTTGTGCGAACAAGTGACCTGCACGGAGACGCGTCGAGCGTATTTTTTCCCGTTTTGATTTTCGTCAATTCATGAAACCCGTACGTGCAGGACAATTTCTCAACTGAAACTGACGAGGAATGTTATGAACACTATTCGTGAATTGATGTCCTACGACCATCGCCAGTGCGATGAACTGTTTGTTGCTGTGGAGAAGGCGATCAATGAGCGGGCGTGGGATACGGCTGTTACCGTGTTCAGCGACTTCAGCAAGGCCATGCTGGGCCACTTCAAGGCTGAGGAATCGGTGCTCTTTCCGGCGTTTGAGGAACGTACCGGCATGCGCATGGGGCCAACGCAGGTCATGCGCGGCGAACATGCGCAGATGCGCGAGCTGATCGAGGCCGCCGAAGCGTCACTGTTGGCGCGCGATGCCAGCGATTACTCGGGATATGCCGAAACGCTGCTGATCATGATGCAGCAGCACAATATGAAAGAAGAGAACGTGCTCTATCCGATATGCGACCAGCATCTGGCCGATCAGTTTTCCACGCTGCTGCCAAAGCTTGAAAGTGGCTTACACCACTAACGGGCATGGATGAAGCAACACCACATTATGAAAAACGAAGACTTGCCCGTTTCCCTCACCCCCGACCCCTCTCCCAGGGGGCGAGGGGAGATTCGAGAGTCGCTCCCTCGACTCTCACGCTACAGGTTCCGGTAATGACACAGGCAAAGGCAGACAGGGTGGTTGATGCGCGCAATATGGAGCCGCCGGAACCTTTCGTGCATACCATGGAAGCGCTGGACGCCATCCAGCCCGGACAGAAAGTCCTGCTGCTGGTCGGTCGGGAACCTTTTCCGCTGTACCGGGCACTGGAACTCAACGGCTTTGAATGGCAGGCTGAACATGCTCCGGATGGCACGGTAGAAGTGCTGATGTGGCACAAGCCGAAATAATTCACCTGGCACCATCGGACAAACGATAAGCGTAATGCAGGCACTTCTCTCGTATGACCAGTCGCCACCGATCGCGGCTCCGTTCCGCTTTTTCCTGACAGCGCCTGTGTTCGGCATTCTTGCCGGTGTACTGCTGCTGTGGAGCGGTGCCGATCTGTTTGCCTCGCGCTGGACGCCCGAGGCACTGGCGCTGACCCATCTGATTACCGTCGGCTTCATGTTGCAGGTCATGTTCGGCGCCATGCTGCAGATTCTGCCGGTGGTGGCCGGAGCCAATATGGCGAGGCCGCTGTGGGTGTCGGGTGTCGTGCATGCGGCAATTACGCTGGGTACCTTGTTTCTCGTTCTCGCTTTCCTGAGTTTTCTTCCGTACTGGTTCACTGCGGCGGCCGTATTTCTTGGCGCGGGGGTAGCCGTTTTTATTGCTGCTGCCGCCTATGCCCTGTCCGGCATCCCTGCCACCAGTCCGACCATAGGCGGTCTGAAACTCTCGCTGCTCGGACTGGCGGTGACGATCGGCCTCGGCGTGGCGCTGTCGCTGTCGTTTGGCGCGTCACTGAATCTGCCACTGCTGCAACTGGCGAACATCCATCTGGGCTGGGGTTTTGTTGCCTGGGGAACGGTACTGCTTGCCGCCGTCGGATATGTGGTGGTTCCGATGTTCCAACTCACGCCAGCCTACCCCGACTGGTTCGGACGCGGGTTCTCGATCTCGGCACTGGCGATTGTCCTCATCTGGACGATTGCCGATTTCGCCGCACCGGATTCTGTTTCGATGTTTTCGAGCCTGGCGGTCGTTGCCGTGGCGGCGCTCTTTGCCGGCATCACCCTGAACATCCAGTGGCGCAGCAAGCGCGCCCGTTTTGATGCCACCCAGCACCTCTGGCGCGTCGCCATGTGCAGTGCATTGGCAGCCTGTGCCGTCTGGCTTCTGGCTATGGCTGTTCCGGCGCTTGGCGAATGGCCGGGCTGGCCGCTGCTGTGCGGCGTGTTGCTGCTTTTTGGCGGATTTGTGTCGGTCATCGTCGGCATGCTCTACAAGATCGTTCCTTTCCTGATCTGGCTCCACCTGCAGAATCAGGGGCAGGGCAGAGTGATGGCGCCGAACATGAAGAAGATCATTGCCGAGCAGGCGATGAATTGCCAGATGCTGGCGCATTTTGTCTCCTGTGCCTTGCTCCTGCTGGCCGTATTCTGGCCGGAGTGGTTTGTTTATCCGGCCGGCCTGGCACTGATTGTGGCCCATGGCGGGCTGTTGCTGAACCTGTTGGCGGCGATGTCGGTCTATCGTGCCCACCAGCAGAAAATCGCTGCCGTCATTGCTGCCCAATCTAGCCAGCCCCATCCATGATATTCCTTGCCCTGAAGCATCTGCACCTCACTTGCGTCGTGCTCAGCGCGTCCGGCTTCGTCCTGCGCGGTTACTGGATGCTGTCCGATTCACCCTGGCTGGCGCGGCGCTTGGTGCGGATTGTTCCGCACGTCGTCGATACCCTGCTGCTTGGCAGCGCCATTGCGCTGGCTGTGATCAGCGCCCAGGTACCGTTCGTTCACGGCTGGCTAACGGCCAAGGTGATCGGTTTGCTGTTGTATATCCTGTTGGGTACGATGGCACTCAAGCGGGGAAAGACCAAAGCGTCGCGTGCTGTCTATTTTGTGCTCGCGCTGCTGGTCTTTGCCTGGATCGTTTCAGTGGCGCTTGCCCGCAGCCCGTACGGTGTGTTCGCATGATCCTGATCGACCTGGGGTAAACTGGCAACATGAGCTCCGCTATAGAACAAGTCGTCTTTGATCCGCAGATCATCCACCGCTTTGACATCAACGGTCCACGCTACACGTCCTACCCGACGGCCGACCGTTTTGTCGATCATTTCAGCGCCGAGTCCTGCAAGCACTGGCTGAGCCATCGTGCCGGTGCGAGCAATGGCGGTGCGCGTCAGCAGCTTTCGCTGTATGTCCACATCCCGTTCTGCAGCACCATCTGCTACTACTGCGCCTGCAACAAGATCATCACCAAGGATCACGGCCGGTCAGCCAAGTACCTGCGTTATCTGGCCCGGGAACTGGCGCTGCAGAGCAGTGTTCTGGCGGACGGTGATAATGTCGTCGAGCAATTGCACTGGGGCGGCGGGACGCCGACCTTTCTTTCGCACGACGAAATGCGCCAGTTGATGGCGGCGACGCGCAAGCATTTCCGGCTCGTCGACAACGGCGAATATTCCATCGAAGTCGATCCGCGCAAGGTCGATCGCGCCACCGTCGAACTACTCGGCGAACTGGGCTTCAACCGCATGAGCATTGGCGTACAGGACTTCGACGAGAGCGTTCAGCAGGCAATCAATCGCATCCAGAGCGAAGAAGAAACCATCGCCGTGATCGACGCGGCGCGTGCCAACGGCTTCAAGTCGATCAGCATCGACCTGATCTATGGCCTGCCACGGCAGTCGGTGAGCGGTTTTGACCGTACCCTCGATCGCGTCATCGCGGCCAGTCCAGATCGCCTGTCGATCTACAACTACGCGCATTTGCCGAGCCTGTTCAAGCCGCAGCGGCGCATCCTCGAATCCGACATGCCGACGGCTGACAACCGCCTGCAGATTCTATCGCTGGCCATCAGCAAGCTGACCGAAGCGGGTTACGTGTTCATCGGCATGGACCACTTTGCCAAGCCTGATGACGAACTGGCCATCGCCCAGCGCGAAGGGCGTTTGCACCGTAATTTCCAGGGTTACTCGACGCACTCGGATTGCGACATGCTGTCTTTCGGCATTTCGTCGATCAGCAAGGTCGGGGCTAGCTATTACCAGAACGTCAAGACGCTCGATGAATACTACGATCACCTCGACCAGGGCGTGATGCCAGTGTTTCGTGGCGTCGAGCTGAATGCTGACGACATCCTGCGGCGCTCTGTCATCCAGTCACTGATGTGCCACTTTGAACTTTCGTTCGCATCAGTCGAGGCCGCGCACGGGATCGAATTCAAGTCCTACTTTGCGACCGAGCTTGCGGCACTGCGCGAGATGGTGGTGGCTGGCCTGTTGCGCATCGAGGAGAAGCGAATCATCGTCCTGCCAACCGGACGCATGCTGGTCCGAGCGATATCGATGGTGTTCGACAGGTATCTGCGCACTGATCGTGAAAGCAAGCGTTATTCGAAGGTGATTTGAGGCGGGCTTCGCCGATCACAGGCGAGCGTACTGTCTATGACGACGCCAACAGAAAGTCGTCAGTAAGATCTCTGCGTCACCATCACGCCGATAGCGCCGTTCAAACAGTCTTCGCTGCCGGAGTTCGATTGCCTTCACGGATGAATGGGAAACATCTTGTAACAGATCTGATGCGTTTCGACATGAAGATGAAACATCAATGTCCGAGAATACGCCCATCTCATTTACTGCAGGAAATTCTTGAATGCGTTTGCCAACGATTCACACCGTAACATTCAGTCTTGTCTATGGCAGCATCCACGTGTTGCCGGCAATCGGGAATTTCGCTTCGGCTTCCATGCGTAACAGCCGGGCCGCTTATGCCAGTTTCAGTTCCCGTATTTCTCTCAAGCGAACCGTTGTTGTGGCTGGCCTCATGTTTGTGGCAAGTTTGCCATGCCTTTCACTTTCACTAACGGCATTAAGCGCCTTCTCCGCGAAAATGCTCATTCCTGGCGACTTGCTGGGAGGGATCCACCCCGCCAGTATGGAGATGCTGGTGACATCGGCCGTTCAGTCTGTTACGGGCATGCAGTAGCCACACGGAATCAGGATTCAGTCGCTTTGCCCGAAGGCTCAATCGGCACAATGCCCCAGTCCCCGTGTTCATACCAGTCATCACCCAGCAACTCTGCAGGGTGCTGAGTACGGCAAGTTCAGCGACATCGTGTGGACGTTACATCAACTACAATAGTTGCATTGATGGTGCCGGCGGATCGGATATCGGCCAGAGATGACCATCCTCATGCACGTTGAGCATTGATCAATGCGGGTAAGCCAGTTCCGGCGAAGGACCCAAACTCTTCGTGGTGATGCAAAACCACACGCTGAGGTCAGGAGAAACAATGAAGCTTGCAAAGACCATCGCATTCATCACCGTAACACTCTGTTGCTCGTCCCTTCTGTTGGCCGGACCAGCGGCCTGGTACAAGTGGCACAGCCCGGAGAGCAATTTGGACATTTGCTCGCAGACCTCTCCGGGTGATGGTTGGGAAATCGTGAAAGGGCCATTCGAGGATGCCCTGTGTAAAAAGCCTGGCGTCCCCCATTAACTTCGGACCGCAGGTCTTACCCTGTAATTCACTGGTTCACGCTTGGCCTTGCGAGCGACTGTAGGACGCAGCGCCGATGGAGCCAAGAACACCAGCGACTGCGAGTACAAACCACAGAGAAAGCGTGCTGGCAACCGGATGCATAACTGCGGCGGCAGACAGAACCAAGCCTGTGGCAGAAGCAAGTGCCAGTAGAAGAAAAAGGCACGAAAGCATGAGTGTCAGTCCTTTGATATGGGCAACTCCTGCGCTCACGATGGCCAATGCATAACCAACGCTGGTAAGCGTTGGAAAGAGAAGCCAAATCGTAAAACCCAGTTCTACAGGGACCAGACCAAATGGCGCAACAACCAGGGTTACGCCGGCAAAAAGACCAAGTGCAATGAACAAGGTACCCGTGGCGAGCAAGATCATGGTGGAATGCCTCGTAGCGATTGAAGGATGCGGAAGCTTATTGCGCGCTGCATCGGAGAACTAATTTTATTGGGAGCAGTTTTGCTGCATAGGTCCGGAGTCTGCTCCTGACTCGGTGAAGTGGATTGTGCTGAAAGTTTCTTCGCGACAGGCTTTCCATTGCTAAATGGGGAATCCTGTTTGACAAAATGATGAATGCCGCCAATCATGCCTCCAAATGCCCTCAGATTGCAATGTCCCATATTGAACAGCTTTGGACGTAAAAAAGGCCAGAAACCTTTATTGACTTGGTTTTCCGGCCTTCCTTGGACATCTTTGCATCATGAAATCGTGGGCGGTACTGGGATCGAACCAGTGACCTCTCGCGTGTGAGGCGAGCGTTCTACCGCTGAACTAACCGCCCGATAGAGGGACGGGATTAAACCACAAGCCGGGTTTGCGGTCAATTTCAGGCGTGCTTTCCTTTACAATACGCCCTTTCCGCCCTCGGCCACAGACCATGATCCGCACCCGTTTCGCTCCTTCTCCAACCGGTTTTTTGCACATCGGCGGCGCACGCACCGCTCTTTTCTGCTGGGCTTTTGCCCGTCATTACGGGGGGAAGTTCATTCTGCGCATCGAAGATACCGATGTGGCCCGTTCGACGCCCGAGGCCGTGCAGGGCATTATCGACGGCATGAAGTGGCTCGGTCTCACGCCCGACGAAGGCCCGTTTTACCAAATGCAACGTATGGAGCGTTACAAGGAGGTGATCCGGCAGATGCTCGCGGCTGGCACGGCCTACTATTGCTACACGACACCGGAAGAACTTGAAGGCATGCGCGAGGAACAGCGCAGCAGGGGCCTCAAGCCCCGTTATGACGGTGCCTGGAGGCCGGAGCCGGGCAAGGCCCTGCCAACGCCACCAGCGGGCGTACAGCCGGTCGTGCGCTTCAGGAACCCGACTGCCGGCGTGGTCGTCTGGGATGACCTCGTAAAAGGGCGCATCGAGATCGCCAATGCCGAACTCGACGATCTGGTGATTGCACGCGCCGACTTTACGCCCACCTATAACTTCTGTGTGGTTGTCGATGACTGGGAGATGGGCATTACGCACGTCATTCGGGGCGACGATCACGTCAATAACACGCCGCGCCAGATCAACATTCTCCAGGCGCTTGGTGCGCAAGTGCCGCTCTACGCACACCTGTCGATGATCCTCGGCGACGACGGACAGAAGCTTTCCAAGCGCCACGGCGCAGTCAGCGTGATGCAGTACGATGACGAAGGCTATCTGCCGGAGGCAGTGCTCAACTATCTGGCTCGACTCGGCTGGTCGCACGGCGACGACGAGGTGTTTTCGATGGCGCAGTTCTGCGCATGGTTCGATCTCGACCACATCACCCCGTCAGCCGCGCAATTCAACACCGAGAAACTCAATTGGCTTAATGCCTATTACATCAAGCAGGCCGACAACGCCCGCCTGGTGGCACTGGTCCAGCCACGCCTCGCCGCACGCGGCGTGACGATCACGGCTACGCCATCGCTGGAAGCCATCATCAGCCTGTACAAGGAACGTGTGAGCAAGCTCAACGAACTGGCCGACGCCGCTGAGGTGTTCTACATCGACCTTCGCCCGAATCCTGAAGTGTTGGCGCAACACCTGATGCCGGAAGCTCTGCCGGCCTTGGCCGACTTCATCGCCGGCGTGAAGGATGTGGCCTGGGAAGCACCGGCCATCAGCGCATTGATCAAGGCCTGTATCGGCAAGCATGGCCTGAAGATGCCCAAGCTCGCGATGCCGCTGCGCGTGCTGCTTACCGGGCAGGCACAGACACCCTCAGTCGATGCGCTGATCGCGCTTTTCCCGCGCGACCTGGTGCTCAAAAGACTGGCTGCAGGGCAAGTCAGCTAAGGGTCATTTTTCACTCCGGGCAGAGTAAAAAGCTCTTTACAAGACTGGGCCGCATCCCTATAATGCGCCCTTCTTTCGAGCGGGGGTATAGCTCAGCTGGGAGAGCGCTTGCATGGCATGCAAGAGGTCCGCGGTTCGATCCCGCGTACCTCCACCAACAAGCCGAAAGAAATTTTAGTCCGGGTCCCCATCGTCTAGAGGCCTAGGACACTACCCTTTCACGGTAGGTACCGGGGTTCGAATCCCCGTGGGGACGCCAAGAAATACGCAGGGTGCCAGGCGCAACAGGCCGCAACCCTTTGTTTTTAGATGTACTGGAGTGGTAGTTCAGTTGGTTAGAATACCGGCCTGTCACGCCGGGGGTCGCGGGTTCGAGTCCCGTCCACTCCGCCAACATTTTAAAACGCCTGATTTATTAATCCAATTTATGGGTTATGGTATCAGGCGTTTTTCATTTGCCACAAGCATTTAGCACAGATTGTCCATTGGGCGAAAAATCCGTTAACGAAGGTTAGCCAGGCCAAGCATCAGAGGCGAAATGACTTCCACGTTTTCCGCCAAAGGATAGGGCTCCAGTACCGGAGCAAGCACATAGGCCTGAGCGACTCCAAGATCCTCGCAAGCGTTCCAGAATCCGCGTGAAACCGTGGGTGCCGTCGATAACTTGATTTCGAAACCGATGCGCTTTCCGGCTTGTTCGACGACCAGGTCCAGTTCCGCGCCAGCAGAGGTGCGGTAAAAGCCCGCAGTGGTCAGCGGGGGCAGGGTGGCAAGAATCTGCTCGATGATGAAGCCCTCCCACGACATGCCGGCAACCGGGTGCCCGTTCAGATCATCCAAAGTATGGATGCCGAGCAGAGCATGCAGAATGCCGCTATCACGGATATACACTTTGGGCGACTTTACCAAGCGTTTGCCGACGTTAGCCAGGTAGGGTGGCAAGCGCCGTAGCATCAGCGCGTCGACCAGCAGGTCAAGATAGCGCCCCACCGTAGTATGAGCTACGCCGCCCAAGGCTGCGCCAAGCTGCGAGGCATTGAACAACTGACCATGCAAGTGAGCACACATGCGCCAGAATCGGCGGAGTGTCTCGGCGGGAATGGTAATCCCGAGCTGCGGGAGGTCACGAGCCAGAAACGTTTCGATAAAGTCGGTACGCCAGGAAAGGGACTCGGCGTCATTGCAGGCAAGAAAACTGCGCGGAAATCCGCCGCGCAGCCACAGTGAAGTCGCTTGAGCCGTCGAGTTGGCTTCAATCGAGCTAACAAGTTCCTCGAGCAGAAAAGGTGTGAGTTCGAGATAGGCAATGCGACCCGCCAACGACTCGGCTGATTGGCGTAGCAAGGAGCCGCTTGCCGAACCGAGCAACAGAAAACGTCCCGCACGACGGTCGGCATCAATCTCGGGGCGCAACTTGGCGAAGAGGTCGGGAAGGGTCTGCACTTCATCGAGAACCACAAGTTGATCGCGATGGCGCGGAAGAAACAGGTCGGCCCGTGCCATCTGCGATCGATCAGCCTCGCGTTCGAGATCCAGGAAAATGGCATTGGGCGAACTGGCCGCGATCTCACGGGCCAGGGTGGTTTTTCCGACCTGACGTGGGCCAAGAATAGCAACGGCAGGCTGCTGTTGCAGCCGGCTGGCAAGTAGCGGGAATATCTTTCGATTCAGCATCCTTGCATTTTGAGCGATAACTGCACAATATGCAATAACGACATTGCATTGCATAACGACGTTGCGTCGGTAGGGCGCAGCCCATGCTTTACGTGCTCGCCCGGCTTCTTCGCCAAGTCTTCTGCTCGTGGATGGCAATAGCGTATGCTATCGACGCTCTCCCAGCGATCGCCTGATACACTGCTTGGCAGATCACATTTATTGATGGTGGATTTCCCTGGAGAGTATTTGTTCTGATGCAGGTCCATTTCGGGATGAAGGAAAACACCAGCAACAGATGAAACTATCGGGAGTTCAGCAACGCGTGCCTGAAAGACAGCACATGAGCTTCGACAGCAGCCACGGTAGCATCGCCGTCGGCTCGGGACAGCGCAGCGATGATGCTTCTATGTTCAGCCTGAACCTCTTCCAGGTGGCCTTCAGTCGCCAGGGAAATCGCCCAGAAACGCTGTGAACGGGCGTGCAGTACTTTGAGAATCTCCATCAATATCTGATTTCTTGCCGCCAGGGCAATCTGTTCATGGAAGAGGCGATCCAGATTCATGACCAGTTCCATGTTGCGGCGGGAAACTGCGTCATCAAATTCCTGAGCCAGAGACCTGAGTTGCTCCAGTTCAGTCTCGGTGATTTTCGTTGCAGCAAGGCGTGCGCATAGTTTCTCGTTGGCCAGTCGTACTTCGATCAGTTCCAATGCATTATCGATCGACAGGGGCGCGACCATGACTCCCTTGCGCGGAATGATGTGGACCAGTCCCTCGTTCGACAGGCGGTGCAGTGCATGGTTGATCGGCGTACGTCCGAACGACAGTTCATGCATCAGGTTGGCCGTATTCAGAAAATTCCCCGGCGTGTAGACCAGGGTGGTCAACCTTTCCTTCAGCCGGGTGTATGCCAGTTCGTTTTGCGACAGATTTTGCATGCGCCCCTTCCTTTGGGGCGTTTTTCTCAAGGGCTTGACAAATTTCGGCAACGATTACTCCTCGCAACATAGAGTCAAATCCGGATGCGCCGATGATGGTTCAAAGGTGATCCGTAAAATCAGGTTGACTTAGTATAAACCAGCTGATTAGAATCACTGTGAAATTTCACACTTTATGCGTGCAGTAAGCCGTAAAATGGTTGTGGCGCTGGTTTTTGCCCAAACCCGTTCGGGTGGGCAATGGCTGGGCAGCTTGGCAAGCGCACCACGGGGATAACGGGAATCCGTGGTTCGATTTATATCCCCGTTCTACAGGAACCATCGTCATGAAAAAACGTTTAGTCCTCACTATGGCTCTGGCCGCGTTGCTCAGCACCGCGGGATATGCTCAAACCTTGCCCAAGACCCAGCTTAAAGTGGTCGGCGGCCTGAGCAACCTCTCCGCTTACAACGATTACGAAAAACCATTCTGGACCCAGGTCGTACCGTCACTATCCAATGGACAAATCACGGTAGAGATCAAGGGTTTCAATGAAATGGGACTGAAGGGCCCTGAACTTCTGCGTCTGATGTCGCAGGGTGTCATCGAGTTCGGTACGGCCACACTATCTTATTTCGCCAGCGACAATCCGATCAATGAAGCCGCGGATCTGGCCGGTTTGACCGCCGACGCCAAGTCGGCGCGAGCGGTTGTCGATGCCTTCGAACCCGTCTATCAAAAATTCTATGGCCCAACCAGCGGAATCAAATTGCTCGGGATTTCGCCGTATCCGGCACAGGTCCTGTTCTGCAATGCCGAGATCAAGTCACTGGCTGACATCAAGGGCAAGAAAGTACGTACCAGCAGCCGTACGCAGGCCGAATTCATCGAAGCGCTGGGCGGTTCCAGTGTGACGATGGCGTTTGGCGAAGTCGTTCCGGCCATGCAGAACAAGGTCGTCGATTGCGCCATTACTGGCTCGCTCTCGGGGTATTCCGCGAAGTGGTATGAAGTCTCTACCCACCTCTATGCCTTGCCCATCAACTGGAATTCGCAGATTCACGGTGTTAACCAGAAGGCCTGGAACAAGCTCGACCCCAAGGTTCAGGCTTTCCTGCAGACCAATATCAAGGCGATGGTCAATAATATGTGGGATGCCGCGGCCGCGCAGACGCAGCAGGGTTATGACTGCAATTCGGGGGCGGCCAGTTGTACCCTGCCGGTCAAGGGCAAGATGGTCCTGGTCAAGCCGACCGACGCCGACCGCGTCCTGCTCAAGAAACTGATGCAGGAAATCGTTCTGCCCAAGTGGGCCGCACGCTGCTCGGTACAGTGCGTCCAGGACTTCAATGCCACGATCGGAAAGACAGTAGGCCTGACGGCCAAGAAGTAATCGCCGGCCGGACGCCGGGTGCTCTGGCCCGGTGTCCTCTTGCGCTAGCGTTCGATTCCATTCCGCCAGTAAACCTTAGGGTACTTCATGGCCTCTTATGATCCACCACCCATCCTTGGCCGGCTGCTTCGCCTGGCCGATACCTTTTCCCTCGGGGCGGCCTGGTTTGGCGGCATATTGACCCTGGTCAGCGTCTTCATCATCTGTTTCGACGTTTTCATCCGCAAATTCCTGGGCTTTACCATAGGCGGAGCTGACGAACTCTCGGGTTATGCTTTTGCTATCAGTACCTCGTGGTCGCTGGCCTTCGTCGTTCTGCACCGCGGCAACGTCCGCGTGGACGTAATCTATCAGTTGCTACCGGTTCGGCTCTCCGCGCTGCTCGACTGGTTGTCGCTGGTGGCGCTGGGTGTCTTCATGGTATTCCTGACCTACTACTCGTCATTCGTCGCGGAGACGTCGTGGCTCCAGAATTCAGCGGCCAATACCCCACTGGCGACGCCGCTGTGGATCCCGCAGGGCCTGTGGGTTCTGGGGCTGGTGTGGATGTGCTTGGTTCTGGCCCTCATGCTCATTCGCGCTTCGTTCGCGCTGGTCACGGGCGATATTGACGCAGTAAAGGCCTTGTGCGGCGTTCGCACTTCCGAAGAGGAGGCCAAAGAAGAAGCCATAGCCGGCGAACGCATGGTCAGGGGAGAAATTGCATGATTGCCACGACGATGATTCTGCTGCTGGTCCTGATCGGATTGAGCATTCCCGTCGGCGCGGCGCTTGGTGTACTCGGCCTGTTGCTCGACCCCTTGTTTTCCATGCTGCCTTTGACGCGCGCCCTGGGCGAATTGACCTGGAGTGCAAGCAATGAATTTCTGCTGGTCGCTATTCCCCTGTTCATCCTGCTCGGCGAAGTCCTGCTGCGTGCCGGTTTCGCCGAACGCATGTACGGCGCCATGAGCCTGTGGCTGTCGTGGCTTCCGGGCGGGCTGATGCATGCCAATATCGGCGCCTGCACGCTGTTTGCCGCCACCTCGGGTTCGAGCGTGGCCACCGCGGCAACGGTCGGAACGGTGGCCATTCCGCAGATCAAGCGTTTTGGCTACAACGAACCCTTGTTCCTCGGCAGCATTGCCGCTGGCGGCACCCTGGGCATCCTGATTCCACCGTCGATCAACCTGGTGATTTATGGTGTTCTCACCAACTCGTCGGTTCCACAGCTCTATCTGGCCGGCTTCATTCCCGGTTTCATGCTGGCGGCGCTGTTCATGCTGATCGTCATCATCGCCTGCCTGATCAAGCCCGAATGGGGAGGGCAGAGGATCAGCGCCACGTGGGGCGAGCGCTTTGTCAGTCTCAAGCACCTGTTGCCGCCCTTCGGCATTTTCCTGATGGTGGTGGGGTCGATCTACGCCGGCCTGGCGACGCCAACCGAGGCCGCCGCGCTCGGCGTCTTCGGTGCGCTGATTCTTGCCGCGGTATTCGGACGCCTGTCGCTGTCCATGTTGCGCGAAGCAATTGAAGGCACCATGCGGTCGACGGCGATGATCATGCTGATCGTCGTCGCTGCGGGCTTCCTGAATTTTGTGATGGCTGCCACCGGAATCACGACCGTGCTGATGGATTCGGTCAGCGGCCTCGGCCTCTCGCCAGACTGGATGCTGCTGGCGGTGATCATTTTTTACGTCATCCTCGGCTGCTTCATGGAAACGCTGTCGATGATGATCGTCACCATTCCCATTGTCGCGCCGATCATGTTCAAGCTCGGTTTCGACCCGGTCTGGCTGGGCATCGTCATCGTCATTCTGGTTGAAACGGCATTGATCACCCCGCCGGTTGGCATGAATCTCTTCGTCGTGCAAAGTCTGCGCAAGAGTGGATCGATGAATGCCGTCATTATCGGCAGCCAGCCCTTTGTCGCTGCCTTGTTCGTGATGCTTGCGCTGCTGGCCTTCTTCCCCGAACTGGCCTTGTGGCTGCCGCATGTTTTTGGCGGTTACTGACGTATCGTCTTTTTCTCATCTATCGGAATGCCATGAAACTATCATTCAAAGTCGAAACCAGCGGACAACTGCTCAGTGTCGATATCGACACCTTCATCGTTGCCGGCTGGGCCGGACGCGACATTGCCGCGATCGAGCACCATATCGAAGAACTCGTTGCCGTCGGCGTGCCACGCCCGAGTGCCGTCCCGCTCTACTACCGCGTCGCTGAAAACCAGCTCAGCCAGGCTTCGCGCATTCAGGTCGTCGGGCCTGATTCATCGGGCGAAGTTGAAACCCTGGTGTTCATGGCCGAAGGCGAAATGTACGTCGGCCTGACCTCGGATCACACCGATCGCAAACTGGAAACGCAAAGCGTCGCGCTCGCCAAGCAACTCTGCGCCAAACCTGTCGGGACGAGCGTATGGCGTTTTGCTGATGTCGCCGATCATTGGGATGAACTGGTAATCCGCTCGTTCATTCAGGAGAATGGCCGCGAGGTGCTCTATCAGGAAGGCGCCCTGAGCGCACTGCGCCTGCCGTCCGAACTGATCGCTGGCTACAGTGCCGGCGGCGTGCTGCCACCGGGAGCCGCAATGAGCTGCGGCACGGTCGGCGCCATTGGCGGTATCCGGCCATCTTCGAGTTTCACCATGGAGTTGTTCGACCCGCGCAGCAAACGCAGTTTGCGTCACCATTACACGATCGACGTTCTTCCCGAGATCGCATGAACTGACGCCTGGCGATCACATTTACCGAGGGAGCCGCCCTGCGGCGGATAAAAGCCAATGCAATCGATGACAACAATTGCTCAGTACGCAGCAACGCTGCGTGAAGGACGGGTCTCGTCGCTGGAACTGACCGAGGCCGCTCTTGAACGGATCAAAACCCCTTCGGGTGAAGGAGCGCGCGCATTTACGCGGGTGTATGGCGACAGCGCGCGCGCAGCAGCACGTGCGTCCGATGTGCTGCGTGCTGCCGGACTCGGCCGTTCGCTGATCGACGGCCTGCCGATTTCGATCAAGGACCTGTTCGACGTCGCCGGTGAAACCACCCTGGCCGGATCGGTGGTCAGGAAAGATGAACCCGCAGCCACTGAACATGCCACCGTGGTCAGGCGGCTGCTGGCGGCGGGTGCGGTCATCGTCGGCCGGACCAACATGACTGAGTTTGCCTACTCGGGCCTGGGCATCAACCCGCATTACGGAACACCGCTCAATGCCTGGGACCGTAAAACCGGGCGCATACCCGGTGGTTCGTCGTCGGGCGCTGCCGTATCGGTGACCGATGGCATGGCGGTGGCCGGCATTGGTACCGACACCGGTGGCTCTGTCCGCATACCGGCGGCGCTGTGCGGCCTGGTCGGTTTCAAACCGACGGCGCGCCGTGTGGCGACCAGCGGAGCGTTGCCGCTCTCGGTCAACCTCGACTCGATCGGTCCGATCGCGCCGACGGTCGCCTGCTGTGCCTGCCTCGACGCGATACTTGCAGGGCAGGACTATTCGTTGCCCGAGCCTGCCCGGCTGCGCGGCTTGCGTCTGGCCGTTCCCGCCAACATTGTGCTTGAGAAAATGGATGCTCATGTCGGCGCCTCGTTTGAGGCCGCGCTGGCGAGCCTGTCTGCAGCCGGCGCACTGATCGACAAAATCCAGATACCGGCATTCGCCAAACTGGCCGGCATCAACGCCAAGGGCGGGTTTACGGCAGCGGAAGCATGGGCCTGGCACAAGGACATGATCGCCCGCTGCGCCGACCGTTACGATCCGCGCGTTGTCTCCCGGATCATGCGCGGCAAGGACATGACAGCCGCCGATTTTATCGAATTGCTCGCCGCCCGTAGCCGCTGGATTGCCGAAGTCGAAGCCGAGCTCGCGGCGTTCGACGCCCTGATCATGCCGACGACGCCGATTGTTGCGCCGGCAGTTTCCGATCTCGTGGGCAGTGATGAAATCTACGCCCGCAGCAACGCACTGATACTGCGCAACCCGTCAATCATCAACTTCCTCGATGGCTGCGCCTTGTCCATACCCTGTCATGAGGCCGGCACTGCGCCAGTCGGCCTGATGGTCTGCGGCACCGCCATGCAGGACAAAAGAATACTGGCGATCGGCATGGCCATCGAAGCCGTCGTGTGAGGCGAACTCTTCACGGTCGGGGCAACGGCTCATTATTGTTGCGGCCCGCAAATGTATGGAGTCGTCACCGCGGCGAAGGTGACCGAAGGAAATGCAGAGCCCGGGGTCCAGAAGGTGAATCCGCGCCAGCACTGGATACCGGCCTTCGCCGGTATGACGATAGTTTCATACTTAATCGGGCCGGAGCAATAGTTACGGCAAAGAGCTCATGACCCGCATCGGCGTCGGCCAACGCGCACGCTTTGCCAGCGTTTGATCGCCATGTCCCCGGATATCTTCTTCCTTAAAATCACGCTCGTTCCCTTGCTGATCGGCGCCATCACCCTGGCCGGCCGGCACTGGGGACCGACAGTCGCCGGCTGGCTTACCGGCCTGCCGGTCGTCGCCGGCCCGATCATGTTCTTCATGGCCTTTGAACAAGGTGCTGCCTTTGCCGTGCAAGCCATCATCGGTATGCTGCTCGGCATTTTCGCGGTTCTCGCCTGCAATCTCGCCTACGCATGGTGCGCCACCCGCCTGTCGTGGCGCGGCAGCGTCATCGGCAGCCTGTCCGCCTATTTCGTCGCGGTGTCCTTGCTCAATTTGCTCGCAATTCCATTTTATGCAGCGGCGGCGTTCGTTTTCGTCTGTCTTCCTTTCGCTCCGCGTTTGTTTCCGCGTGTGCAGGCGCGCACAGTGAAAGTGGTCAGTGCGCGTAGCGAAATTGTCATCCGCATGCTGGCCGGAGCCGTGCTGGTGATTTCAGTCACCTATTTTGCTTCCGCATTCGGAGCGCATTTGAGTGGCCTGTTTGCGTCTTTCCCGGTGATGAGCACGGTGCTCGCCGTATTCTCACACCGCCAGTCCGGCCACGAATTTGCCATCAGTCTGCTGCGCGGCATCGTCTTTGGCTGGTATGCCTTTCTGGCCTTCAGCTTCGTTCTCGGAGTGACTCTGCCGTCGTTCAGTCTGACGGTTTCTTTCCTGGCTGCGATTGCCTGTGCCGTCATTACGCAGATCGTGTCGCGCAAGCTGATCAGGGGCAAAAAGCCGGCCGTGCAAAGAGAAAGTGCAAACAGCTAGAGCCGGATTTGGTCAGTGCCAGAACACTCCGCTGATCAGTCCGTAGCCCGGTGACTGCGAAGCAGGGCGGCAGTGGCGATGCTTTGGATAGTCATGATCAAAACCTTGTCCAAACAACAAGAAATCAACAAGTTGATTAGAATACTCGGTCAATCAAGAAAACCCCGACCATCTGACTAAGGCTGGATTTCGTATGCAAGCTTCCCATTTCCCAAGATCGCCCGTGCTCGCCGGTAATGATGCCGAACAGAAACGCGCCGAGATTCTTGAGTATTTCCATGCCACCTTCGACCGCTACGAGCAATTGTTCGAGGTACTGACCTGCGCTGACGCGTATTTCAGGAAACCGATCGCCTTGCGGCATCCGCTGATTTTCTATTTTGGTCATACCTCAACTTTTTTCATCAACAAGCTGCTGTTGGCCGGCCTGATCGACAAGCGCATCAATCCCCCCTTGGAGTCGATGTTCGCCGTCGGCGTCGATGAAATGAGCTGGGATGACCTCAACGAAGCACGCTACGACTGGCCGAGCGTTGGCAAAGTCAAAGCCTACCGGCAGACGGTGCGGGCAACGGTTGATCAACTGATTCGCACGCAGCCACTGCAACTCCCGATTGGATGGGAACATCCGTGGTGGGTGGTATTGATGGGCATCGAGCACGAACGCATCCATCTGGAGACGTCGTCGGTGCTGATCCGTCAGCATCAGTTGCAGTACGTTGCGCCGCATCCCGCCTGGGAACCCTGCCGTCAAACGTCGTCAGCTCCGCAGAACGAACTGGTGACTATTCCGGCAGCGGAATTCCTCGTCGGCAGGGATAGGAGCGATCCGGTCTACGGCTGGGACAACGAATTCGGCTGCCATGAGGCGTCCACGGCAGCTTTCCAGGCCAGCAAGTATCTGGTGTCCAATCAGGAGTTCCTGGCTTTCGTCGAGGCCGGCGGTTATGCGGATGATTCGTTGTGGCTCGAAGAGGGCTTGGGCTGGAAAAAATATGCGCAGGTGCAACACCCGACCTTCTGGGTCAAGGACGGCGCGCTATGGCGTTTGCGCCTGATGCTCGAGGAAGTGCCGATGCCGTGGGACTGGCCGGTGGAAACCAATTACCACGAGGCCAAAGCCTTCTGCCAGTGGCAGGCGCGCGTCAGCGGCCAGCCCGTGCGCCTGCCGAGCGAGGACGAATGGCAGGCGCTGTGCCGGTTCGCCGGCGCCGCAGAACTCCCGGCCAACAACCAGCTTGATCATTATGCCTCCTCATGCCCCGTCACCGAGTTTGCGCACGGCCCGCTGTTCGACGTGATCGGCAATGTCTGGCAATGGACCGAGACACCCATTTATCCCTTCGACGGGTTTGAAGTGCATCCGGTCTACGACGACTTCACCACCCCCACCTTTGACGAGCGCCATAACCTGATCAAGGGCGGGTCATGGATCGCCTGCGGCAATGAAGCGCTACCGACTTCGCGTTATGCCTTCCGCCGCCATTTCTTCCAGCATGCCGGATTCCGCTACGTTGTTTCAGACGTCCCCGCTACAGTGCAGGCCTCGCACTACGAAACGGACCGGCTGGTCTCCGAGTACGCCGAATTTCACTTC
Source organism: Accumulibacter sp. (assembly GCA_020049495.1). Taxonomy (GTDB): domain Bacteria; phylum Pseudomonadota; class Gammaproteobacteria; order Burkholderiales; family Rhodocyclaceae; genus Propionivibrio. The sequence continues at coordinate 2,188 of JAIFKU010000117.1, read as the reverse complement.
GGCGACGACTACTTCGGCGTACCGAATTTCCCGCGTGCGCTGGCTCAACTGGCCATTGCAGCGATGGGCGACAAACCGGCCGCCAAGGCGCTCGATCTCGGCTGCGCCACAGGGCGTGCCAGCTTTGAACTGGCACGGCATTTCGCGCAGGTGACCGGCATTGACTTTTCCGCCCGTTTCATCAGCCTTGGTGTCCGCCTGGCAGAGCAGGGCAGGCTGCGTTACACGCTCGTCGAAGAAGGCGAACTGGTGGCCTACAAGGAGCGGACTCTGGCTGAACTCGGGCTCGAAAAAACGGCGCAGAACGTCGAGTTTTTCCAGGGCGACGCGTGCAATCTCAAGCCGGTATTTTCAGGCTATGACCTGATTCTCGCCGCCAATCTGATCGACCGCCTGTACAGCCCGAAAAAATTGCTCGAATCGATCCACGAACGGCTCAATCCCGGAGGCATCCTGTTGATCGCCTCACCCTACACCTGGTTGCCGGAACACACGAAACGCGAAGCCTGGATCGGCGGATTCAAGAAAGACGGCGAAAATTTCACCACCCTCGACGGCCTGAAAGCCATACTCGGCAAGCATTTCCGCCTGCTGCACGAGCCGTCGCCGGTTCCCTTTGTCATCCGTGAAACCCGGCGTAAATTTCAGCATACGCTCTCAGAAGTCAGCATCTGGGAACGCCGCTAGCTTCTTCGTTACCCTCACCGCGCTGCCACGTATCCTTGAAGGAGAGCTCTGGTTTCCCCCTCTCCTGTGGGAGAGGGATGGGGTGAGGGCCGTTGTTCAGGGTTGATTTACACCGTGTTTCATGTTGACTACTGGTTCGCGAAAATTCAACGGTAGACCAGCACCGGTATCTTCGTGTGCGTGAGCACCTTTGACGTTTCACTGCCCAGTAGCAGTGCGCCCAGTCCGCGCCGCCCATGCGAGGCCATGAAGATCAGATCGCAGCCGCTCTGGTTTGCAGCTTCGATGATTGCTTCATAGACAACGTTGCTGGTCAGGGTCAGCTTGGAACAGTTCACACCGGCCTCCCGGCACAGGTTTTCCACAAAACCAAGGATATCCTGAGCCTCCTGCTCGGCAATTTCGTCAAATCTTCCCGGTGGCGTCGAGTCGAAAGCATAGCCTTCGCTATAGTACGACAAGGGATAATCCGGCTTGGAATAGAAGGCGGTAATGCGGGCTCCAGCCTCCTTGGCAAAAGAAACCGCCCGACGGACTGCGTCCTGGGAGAATTGAGAACCATCAGTCGGAACAAGAATGTGCTTGAACATGATGACTCCTTTCTTTTGTGACGACTGCACTTCCAATATAGATAGAAAACCACTGGAAGTACAAAGAAGAATGAGTGTTCAGAAGGCAACCCTGTCCATTGGTCGGGGCAGCGTGCATTCCATTTGATGTGCCGTGTCAATCATTAAGCCGAGTTTCGGCATATTGCCCCTGGAAAACCAACACTTTAGTCATATTTACATCACCATAAAATCCGAGTAATGTCATTGAAAAATATAAATAAATTCACGTGACTGCAGGGGGTGACGATGCACCTTCAGGGCGAGGTGAAGCACGAGGACGTCCTATGGCTCCTGGGTAGCCTCTGCGGGCTGTTCCGGATTCCCTTCGATGCGTCGCTGATTGCCCAGAATTACCCTCCACCTTACACCCTTGCTACCCTGCACGAAGCCGCCCGCGCCTTGGGCATCAAGACCGGTCATTCCCCGATCGCCCACCTGGACTGGCAGAAACTTCTCCTGCCGGCGATTGCCTTTCAGGTACCCGAAGCGGTCTCTGATGCTGAATTAATTCCTGCTGCACAGCCGCCAGACCCACCCCTCACCGCCCTCCTCATCGTCAAAGCCTCGGCCGACCAGCTCCTCTTCTTCCGTCCCGGCAGCCAGACCCCGGAGACGATGTCGATTACCGAAGCCGCCACGCGCCTGGCTCCCGAACTTTTTCTCGTCGCCAGGGAACCCACGGCGGGCGGCAAGGACGAAGACGACATCGCTGGCTTCACTACCGAGAAGAAGGCCTTCGGCTTTCGCTGGTTCATCCCCGAACTCCTGAAACACAAGAGCCTGTGGCGCGATGTCCTGCTCGCCTCGCTGGCCATCCAGCTGGTCGGCCTGACCACACCGCTGTTTACACAGGTAATTATAGATAAAGTTGTTGTCCACCAGAGCAACAG
>JAIFKU010000045.1 GCA_020049495.1 Accumulibacter sp. | reverse complement strand
TCAGGAGTTGCCATTCGCCCTTGGCCTGCATCAGCGTGCCGAGTTTCTTCCATTGGCGGTCTATTGTATGCAATTGGCTGATCGTCGGATGCAGCGACAACATTTCAGCCGTATCCGCATAAACGAGCGTGTCGATTTCGATGTGCGGCGCGTGCGCTTTCAGTACCGAAAAGACGGGAGAGCTGAGTAGTACGTCGCCGTGGTGTTTGAGCTTGACGACGAGCGCTCGGTGAACTTCACCGAGCGGGATGGGATCTTTAACCATGACGGCATTTTACCTGTTCAGTTCTCGCTGCGTAGTTGTTTTCGTAGGGTGCGATTCAAACTGATGTGGCGTAATGTACAGGGGAAGAGTTTTGTACTGAGGAGGAAGGTGATGCCACAACGAATGGATGATGAAGAGCTGCTGAGGAGGCTGGAAGGCACTCCTGAAATTCGGGAGAGGCTAGAATCGACGCTGCTGGCTGTAGCGGACGAGCAAGGCGAGTTGGGAGATGCAGACGCGGTGGAGATGAGGTTGATCGACGAAATGCGGCGCCTGGGTCACGCCTCGCTGAGCGCCTGGGCGCAGCGCAAGGCGGAACGGGAAGCCGAACGTCGGCAAACCGGCGCGGGCGTCTGGCGAGAAGGTAAAAAAAACTCTGCTGGCACACCACCTTCGGCGAGATAAGCGTCGAAGAAATCCAACTGCGCGTTGGCACGCATCGCGTCCGCCCGTTCGTTGCCGGAGCGCGCGTCCACCACCGGGGTGTTTCACGCCCGCTGCAACGGGCGGTGACCGACTTGGCGGCCGACGTCCCTTTTGCCCAAGCCATGGACAAACTCGTCGAACACTACGGCGTGCTCCTCAGCGAAAGCGTCATTCGACGCATCACCCTCACGCACGCCCAGGCCATATTCGAGACTGACGTGCTGCAAGACGCGTGGCCAGAAGCGCCCGGCGCGGAGCAGATCATTGCCGAGGTCGATGGCGGCATGGTACCGATCATGGAACCGGACACGGCCCAAACCGACCAGCGCAAGGGCAAACACCTGCGCTGGAAGGAAGCCAAGATCGCCTTGGCACACCCCCAAGGCAGCCAAACCCTGGCCTACGGCGGCACTGTGAAGGGCAATGCCCAGCACGCGGGACGTATTCTCTTCGACTGCGCGCGCCGGGCGGGCCTGGGTTGCACTAGCCAGTTGCATGCCGTTGGCGACGGGGCGCCCTGGATTGCTGACCAGGTCGACGAACGGTTTGGAAGGAACGGACGTTATCTCGTAGATTTCTGGCACGTCTGCGATTACCTCGCCGCCGCGGCCAAGGCACTCACCCCGACGGAGGAAGCGGCCAAGGCGTGGATGGAGGAGCAAAAAACGCGCTTGAAAGACGGGGACTCCCGATCCGTTCTGAACGCCCTCAACCCGCATCAGGAGAACCCTCAGGTCGAGGATGATCAAGCCCCCGTTCGGGTCTGTCATCGCTACCTCAGCGAGCGTCTGGATCAACTCCACTACGATGAGGCCTTGCGCCAGAACCTCCCCATCGGCTCCGGTGAGATCGAGAGCGCGCATCGCTATCTCGTGCAACAGCGCCTCAAACGTCCCGGCGCCTGGTGGCGTGACTATAACGCCGAGCACATGTTGGCTCTACGCTTGAACCGCGCTAATCATCGCTGGCACACCTACTGGCATGATGGCCTTCGTGAAGCCGCTTGACCACATCAGTTTGAATCGCACCCGCATTAAATGATGGCGGTCAGGGTCTCAAGGAAGGCTACCGGCGGAGATCATGCGGTTGAAGAGAATGTTGGGGGAAATCCAAGTAACAATATCATCGAATTCGCCTTGAGCCGCGCCCGTGGGGCTTTGCGTGTGGCTGACAAAGGTGCGGTTGGCGCCGCTATTCGCCAGTTCGTCCGCGCCGATGGGTGCGACGCCCCCGTTTTTTCCTGCAGAAAAAATGACGGCAACTGCGCTATTGGAAAGATCGGCTCCAACCGCGCATGTTGCAGTGGCACCGGCTCCGGCGATGCCCAAAGACGTATTGCACACGCGCAGATCTGGAAGGATAAGCGCCGGATTGAATGCCCAAGCTGTCTTCAGTCCGCCGGTTGTCGTGATGACGTTGGTGGCAAGATTGACAGTGATGTTGGAAACCGCGTACCTGATTGGATTTCCCCAGGAGTCAACAGCGTATCCTTGTGTGTTTGTTGGTGTGATGCCCAGGGTGATGGCCGGAAGAAAGCCAGCATAACTGGTTGTGCAGGCTCCCCCACCCGCCGGGCTCTCAATGCCGGTAGCGCCTGCAATAGCCGGGCAGGGCAGCCGGCCATTGCTTGCCGCAAAGCCGAGCAGGGCATCGCGTATGTCGTTGAGGCGTTTTTCTGTTTCCTTGATGTTGGACGTGTCCTGCTGGGAGCTCAATGTCATCAGCATGCCGCCGACGAGCAAAGAAAAGATGATCAGGACAATCGCCAGTTCAACTAGAGTGAAACCGTGCTGGCGCTGTGCCGGGCGGTTCATGGAAAGTTGTTCGTATGATTTTGTGGTCGTCGATGGCATAAGCAATGATACAGTTTTACTGCCTGCCCTTGGTATACTCGCTTAGTCGCTGCGCAAGGTAAAATTCTTGATGATGACGCCCTGGTCGGGTGCAACGCCCGCCGATGTGCCGGAACGGAAACCGCCGGTGAAGCCGACATAGACCGAATTTAGTACATTAAGGTTGGGAGAAGGCGTATTGAGATCCTTGCAAAGAAACACGATCGGAACCTGCCCTCCAGTGGCCGGAGCTCGATTTAAATCGGCTACAACATCTTTGCAGTCAATGCAGTCAACCCAGGCTGAGATTCTGGAATAGGTGTTTGGTGCTACATGGGCGGCCGGGTTACAAACAGTGCACCCAAGGTTACATCCCGTATGAATTTCGATGCGTTGATTGTGAGTTTGGGGTATTGGCGATTCTTCAAAGGTATTAGTGGGGCTATGGATACACCCGTTTGCTGTGCCGTTACAAGCTGAGCTTGGTATTCCAAAAACGGTGTGGTCAAGTGTTCCATTTGCCATGATGGCGGTATGGTTTCCGACAGGGTCGGAAATGCCGGACATGTCTCTATGAACATCCGTTTCAACAATGAAAGAATATAGCCAACCGTCCAGAGGCTTGAGTACCCCCATATTCGTTTCTTTACCACAAATGGTAGGGGCAAAGTCACCGCTTAGTAGCTGAAATGTGAAGCCGTTGCCACGGTCAAGAACCGGATCACCCAGCGCAAAAGTATCTCCGTAGGTAAACTTGAACTCGTAATACGCTCGCATGGTTTTCCCGGCCAGTGGAACCAGATTGGGCGACCAGAAACAGCCGCCACTTGTTCCAGCCGCACTGACGATGCTGACGGTGGGGATGGCGGGCGTGGTCGTCGTGTCGGTAGGGGCGTGGTCGTCGTGTCGGTAGTTACACCGGCGCCTTTAGTTACAAAACTGGCGGGGTCAACGATGAGGCTATCGAAGGAAGCAGATCCAGCACCAAGTCCGTTGATACAACGTACGATATTGGAGCCCGCGTTTGTCTTGTCGTACTCAGTGATGCCGGTGTACGCTGCATTGATCGGAAAGATGTTTGCGTTGGTTCCTTCAAGATACATCGTGGCGTCACCGTAATTTACACTATCGCCTTTCTCGGTAATGGTGGTGCGGGTTTGGGCGATCAAAGGCGCAACTGTTCGGGTGGTACGTTCCCCGCCAAAAAACAGTATCGCGCGGCAAATTGTTGAGCTACCGTTAATGGTAAAACTGCCCGCTGGGCCTCCTGCATAAAGGAGATTGTCTCGCCAGTTTTTAAGCACATTTTTCTTTTGCTCTGTTAGGGTGGCAAGATAATTGTTAATGAATGTGTCGTCGATCCCTTTGTCGCTGCCAAGAGGGGCCAGAGGCAGACTGGCGGGTGCCAGATTGTTCAAATAGCTTGTCAGGTCGTTTACGAGCGAGTCAATGTCGGTCTTGAAGTCGGTGCGAATTTTTACGCGGTCAAATATTTCTTTGCCGGTAATCCACAAGGCGCGGTCATTATTGGTTCCGTTGCGCACACTGTCGGCGTTGGCTATGACGAGTGTGGTGTTGCCGGTGCCAAGCGCTCCAATATTCTCAAGATAGTCAGCAGGTGTGTTGCTGCCGCCGCATTCCGAGGCGCCCACCGGAGCACGAGACTGCGCATTGAGTGCCGAGCGCGGAGCCAGGATTACGGCGAAGGGTCGATCATGGTCCGTTGCGCCGGCGAGCACTGTTCCAGCGGCGTCCTGAATGACGAATTGCCCCAAGGTATCCCAGTTCATGGCGGCGGTCTTCGGGCTGTCTTTGGCATGGCCGGATACGGCGTACCACAGGCATTCCGTGCTGCCGTCGCGTAAAGGCGGGAGACCGAGTGTTTTCCACGGTAAACGTCCGATCAGAGAAACGTCTGTGGCTCCGCAGCTATCGGAAATGCCGTCATTGTCGGTGTCAGGGCAGGGAAGGTAACCAAAGACCTCCGTCGGGTGTGTGTCGCGATAGGTTACTGCGAAACCGATCAATGCATCCTTGGCTTCTGCCATGGCGTCGCTCGTGATCTGGTCGCGTTGAGTGTCCTGCGTTGCCGAATTGAGGCGGCTGAGAAATGTGCCGAGCAGGACACTGATCAAAACGAGAGCAAAAATCAGGAGCGCAGAACCGCGCTGTGAGCGCCTGTGTAAGAGGGCCTGCTGCCGCATGCCGATTTTTACCTTCCGCTTGCTTTGCGCGGAGGGGTCAGCGAGATTGAGCCGCCTTTAAGCAGATCTATCGATTCACCGGTGTTCCGGTTAACCGTATCGCCGACGCTGGCATTAGCCGTTGGCGATTCGCTGGCCTGAACAACGACCTTGCCCGGTTCCCTGCGCTTTGGGGTGATGCTGACGCCGCTCTGCGTTTCGTTTTCGTTCTGCGCGACGCCGTTGATCCACGCCGTACGCTTGCCACTGCTGCGCGTGACCAGGCCATTGATGGTGAATGTCGGCTCTTCGGGGATTTCCTGCTTTTCCTGAATATTGAGCAGCCGCTGGCGGTCGAGGATCTGCCGGCGTTCGGGGGTGAAAAACAGGCGCCCGAGTTCTTCTTCGGCAACCAGTTTCGGTGATAGCGAAGCCAACACGGCGAAGGTGCACAGCAGCCCGGCAAAGCGTGCGCCATTTCGGGTCGGGAGCAGGAACGTGTTCATCGGATGGATCCCCTCCTATTTTTTGGTGACTTCGTGCACTGTAACCCAGTCAATCTGGCAGTCGGCAAGCAACTGGGCGTTGGTTCCGCCGTCGGCACTGCCGCGTGGCAGGCGGGAGACGTTACAGCTCTTGACCTGGATCAGGGCGTGGGCCTGTTGCCGCAGGTCGTCAATGAGTCGCATCAGATCTTCCTCGTGCAAGAGTTTCAGCTGCACTTTCATGGTACTGGCGAAATAGGCGAAACCGCTTCCGGCTACCGAATCGAGCGGGCGTTGCGGCGCGATTTCGTATTGCAGGTCGATCAGGCGCCGCTTGTCACGGATCTCCTTGAGCAATTCGACCCATTCGAGCCGCTGTTCTTCGCCGATCACACCACGCGTCTGCAGCGTGTTGAACAAGGCTGATTTCTGCTTGATTTCGTTTTCTTCGCTGCGTACGCGCTTCAGTTTCCCGTCAAATTCGTTGCGTTCGCTTTGTGCGGCCGCCATGTCGCGTTTGGCAGCCTTGGTCGAGCCCAGCGCGATAAAGACACTGCCGGCACCGATGGCAATCATCAGCACTGCCGCCAGCAGGCTGAACTGCAGTTTTGGGAGATCAGCGGTGCCGAGCTTCATGATCCGAGCTTTCTGGTGATCTGCAGGCTGAAAGAGCGCGGCTTGTTGTCCTCGACGGTGGTGTCGCCGCCCTTGAGTGATTTTCCGGATTCGATGTCAAATGGCCGTTGCAGGACATCGACCTTGAGTTTCGGGTTGGCCTTCAGCGCTTCGACGAGATAATTGAAGGCGCCCAGCATCTGCCGTGGATTGGCATTGAGGCCGAGCTTCAAGGTGCCGCGGACGACGACCGATTCGCTGTCGCTGGGTACGGCGATGGCCATGGACAACTGTCCGACGGATTTGACGGCGCCGGTGTCGACGCCACCCACTTTCCAGTCAATGCTCTCCAGCTCTGCCGACGGAGCCGCCTGCAGGGCGCGGCTGATCTCGTGGTAGAGGCCGTTGGGGGTGGCGCTGTTCCGGTCCAGTTCGACAAAGCGGTCGATGACCCGGCGCAGGGTCTCGTTATTGGTCGGGATGGGCGGGAAGGTTTTGACAATATCGTTGTAGCGTTGTCGCGATATGCCGGCTTCGCTTCTGAATTTGTCGGTTTCCTGCGTGACGGAGTAGGTTTCGAACAGAAGCTTGCCGGAGAACAGCAGGCAGCCGAGCAGGGCGAGCGCACCAAGGCCACGCGCTGGTCGTCGTTGGCAAACTGGATGCGCGGTGGCGACCTGACCAGTAAATTGAGAAAGAGTTGTTCGCAATGGGTGTCCAGCGGCAGGGTCTTGAGCCCCGTTTTTTTTGCGCAGTCCTCGATGCTGAGAATGTTGAAATGGATCGTTTCGGTACTCACGCAACTGCCCTGGACGGTTTTCAGTGCGCCGGGGTGCGCCAGAATGTGCGCCGTGATCGGCTGGCTGCGCCCGATCAGACGCTGGCTGGCGAGGTATTGCTGGAGCTTGTATGTTTCGCTGGCAAAGGTTTGCGCAATGCCGACAATACTGCTGTTTTGCAATGGCGTGAGCCGGCTGAAATGCAGTTCGCCCTTTTCAAAATAGCTTTGCCGGATGCTTTGATCCTGGACGGTGAGCAACAGGCACTGATCTTCGACAAACTGGAGCTTTTTCAGCAGCGACGGCGCCAGCAGAGGCAGCGAGTAAATGCCGGAAAGGGCCACTCCGGCGCCAGCGATGGCCTTCAGCCAGGGAGCGAAAAAGTCGTTATTGGTCAGTGCGGCGAGCATGATGCGCTCGTCCTTGCGCTGGCTCTTTTCGTAGCCCAGAGACAGCGAGGCGGTCAGTCCGGCGCTGAAGAACAGTTGCCCGAGTTTACGGCGGATGATGGACTGGCGATCTGCACCCTGCAGAAACGGGATGGTCTCGATCTGGAAACCTTCTTCAGAGACGTTGGCCAGAATGGCAAAAACGCTCTTGCGATGCTGCCCGAGGTAGGCGGCAAACTGCTGATGACCGCCTTCGCTCGCCGCGAACACTCCTTCGCTCGTCAGTTTGCCGGAATGCCAGCGGTAGGCAGTCATCTGGTAGGCGCTGAGGTAGAGCAGGCGGCTGGTTTTCATTGGTGATGCCCGGCTAGGTTTTTATCTTGCTGATGACGTCGTAGACCGGCCCCAGGACAGCCAGCATGATCCATCCGAGCAGGCAGCCGAGGACGACGGTGAGCATGGGTTCGATCAGTTGCTGCACCTTTTCGACCGATTCCTTGACGTCACGATTATAGAAGTAACTGACGTTCCTCAGCGCGACATCCAGCGAGCCCGTGTTTTCGCCGACGCGCAGCATGCGGATCACCAGCGGCGGGAAAAACCCGATGCTGTGGAAGGCGGCGGTGACGTTCTGTCCCTCGCCGATCAGTTGTTCGACGCGTTCGAGTCCGCGCCGTACCACGCGGTTGCCGACGACGTCCTGCGTCGTGCGGATCGATTCGATGATCGGGATGCCGGAAGAGTAGAGCAGGGCGAAGGTATTGGCGAAGCGCGACAGGATGATCTTGCGCAGGATGTCGCCGATGAGCGGGATTTTCAGCTTGACCCCGTCGAAGCGGACGCGCGCCAGCGGGTTGATATGGAGCAGGACTTTCAGTGCGAAGCCGAGTACGACAGGCAGCAGCAGGGCGACATACCAGTAGGCTACCAGCAGGTCGGAAACAAAGAACAGCACCTGGGTCTGCAGCGGCAGAACCTGCCCCATGTTCTTTACGAACTGCTTGAGCTGCGGCACCATGTAGATCATCAGAAAGAAGGTGGCCGAGAGAACGATGGTGCCGACAAAGGCCGGGTACATGATGAGTTTCTTGGTCTGTGAGGCCAGTTCGTCTTCCCACTTCAGCGATTCGGTCAGATTCTGCAGCACCTCGGGCAGCCGGCCGGTGGCTTCGCCGGCGCTGATCAGGCTGACAAAGACCTTGTTGAAAACTTTGGGCTGGCCTGACATGGCCTGTGATAGCCGCTGGCCGCCCTCGATGGACTCGATCATGCTGGCCACCACTTCACGAAAGCGCGGGTGTTCAAGGCTGTCGCGCAGGTCTGACAGGCCTTCCAGAATGGGTACGCCGGCGCGTACCAGGAGTTCGAGGTGAAAACAGAAGTGGATGATTTCGCGGCGCGGCACGCCACCGGCGCCAAACAGGCTGCGGTTGCTGACCAGATCGCCGTTGATCAGGTCGAGTTCCATGCGCCGCAGGCGCATTTCGAGATCGACGATGTTCAGCGCGTCGATGCGGCCAAGAACCGTGCGTCCATCGGGACCGACTGCCTTGTAGGTGTAGAGCGACATGGCTTACATCCGGTCGGTCAGGTCGACGACGCGACCGAGTTCCTCGATCGAGGTGGAGCCGTCGAGAACACGCCGCAAACCGTCGTCGGCGAGCGAGACGAAGCCCTGGCGATCGGCCAGATGGCGGATTTCCCTTACCGTGCAGCGACGGGCGACCAGTTCGTCCATGTCGGCGTTCATGCGCAGGATTTCCATGATCGCCAGGCGGCCGCGATAGCCCTGAAAATCGCAGCGTTCGCAGCCGCAAGGTCGGAAAATGACCGGGCGCGGCGTTTCCGCGGCTCCGCCCAGCAGCCGCGCTTCGTGGGCTTCGGCCTGGTAGGGCGTCTTGCAGTGCAGGCACAGGCGGCGAACCAGGCGCTGGGCAATGACGCCGATGATGTTGCCGGCCATGATGTCGGGCAGGATGCCGATGTCGAGCAGGCGCGGGATGGCGCCGATGGCCGAATTGGTGTGCAGGGTGGAATAGACCTGGTGGCCGGTCATGGCCGCGCGCAGAGCCATTTCGGCGGTGTCCTCGTCACGGATTTCGCCGACCAGGATGACATCCGGATCCTGGCGCATCATCGAGCGGATACCGTTGGCGAAGTCGAGCTTGGCGGCTTCGGCCACCGACGTCTGCCGGACCAGAGTCATCGGGTACTCGACCGGATCTTCCAGGGTCATGATGTTCAGACCCTCGGAGTTGATGTGGTTAAGTACCGAATAGAGCGTTGTCGTCTTGCCGCTGCCGGTCGGGCCGGTGACCAGGATGATGCCTTCCGGGCGGGCGATCATCAGCTTGAGCTGGTCGAGCTGCTTTTCGGTCAGCCCCAGACCTTCGAGCGGAACGAGGCCTTTCTGGCGGTCGAGAATGCGCAGGACGATGTTTTCGCCGTGAATCGTCGGCTGTGCCGATACGCGGAAATCGATCGGCCGGCCGCGCATGTTGAGCGAGATACGGCCGTCCTGCGGTGCCCGCGTTTCGGCAATGTTCATGCCGCTCATGACCTTGATGCGCACGGCCATCGCCGGCCAGTAGGACTGGTGCAGCGAACGCACCTGGCGCAACATGCCGTCGATGCGGTAACGGATGCGCAGGAAGCCGGTTTCCGGCTCGAAGTGGATATCGGAGGATTCGCGTTTTACGGCGTCGGTCAGAATCGAGTCGATCAGCCGGACGACCGGCTGGCTGTACTCGTCGGCGGAAGATTGCAGGCCGCGGAAATCGATTTCACCGGTTTCGATCTCGTGCAGGATGCCGTCGATCGACAGTTCGTAACCATAGGACTGATCAATGGCCCGGTCGATTTCGGTTTCGCCGGCGAGCAGGGTGTCGATCTCGAGGGCATCGCCGGCCAGGCCGCGGATCTTGTCAAGGGCGACGATGTCGTTGACGTCGGACAGCGCAACCGTCAGCCGTTGATGCTCGGCATCATAATCGAGGGGCAGCAGGTGGTGGCGCTTGGCCAGCTCGCGCGGCACCAGCGCCAGCGCCGAAGGGTCGATGATGGCGTTGGAGAGGTCGATGCTCTGCTTGCCGAGACTCTCGGAGAGTGCGTCGCGCAAGGTGGCTTCGGAAACGAAGCCGAGCGAAACCAGCAGTTTGCCGACCGGCTGGTTGGACTTCATCTGCTCGAGCAGGGCAATACGCAGCTGATCCTCGCTGAGAATGCCCTTGGCGATCAGAACCTGGCCTAATTGTCGCTGGTGGCGTACGGGTGCGTTCATCGGAGGGATTGTAGCGAACGCGATGGAAGACGGTAAAAGCGTGCCGGAATCACGGCTGCAGTTCAAGAACGCGGGCTTTGACCTGGTTCTTGTCAAACGCGGTGGGTTTTGTTTCTGCCGTTTTCAGGGCCATCTGGTAGTACTGTACGGCCAGCGGGTTCTGATGCAGGTGATCGAGGCTGACCGCCAGATTGAAGATGAAATCCGCATTCTCCGGGTCACTCGAATAAGCCTTGAAGTAGGCCTGCTGCGCCTCGCTCCAGCGGCTCTGGCGGGCATAGAGATTGCCCAGGGTGAACTGCAATGCCGAAGAATCCGGCT
>JAIFKU010000099.1 GCA_020049495.1 Accumulibacter sp. | reverse complement strand
AGTTCATCGAGTTCGAGTTCGACAAAAAAGAGTCCGGGGAAGCGGATGAACTTGCTCGGGCTGGAGGTGACGCTGTCGTAAAATTCGACTGGATCGAGATTGCTGACCACCAGGCTGTTGACTGGCGCAAGATCCTGGTAAAGATGCAGGCACGCCTCTTTTTCCGCAGCCATTTCTCCGCGAACCAGCCCCAGGGTGTGACCGTACGAGGTGGTCAGGTAGAGCTTGCCGAGGGCGCTGACCGGGAGGTGTTCGAGAACGCGGTACACAGAAACATAGACCGAGTGTTTGGGCGTACCGTCGGCGCTTGGAACGCAGCGCTCGATGGCTGTCTTGATGTCAAAATAATCGCTGCGGAAGCTGATGTCGACTTCGAAGAAGATGCACTGCCCCTTGGACTTGTAACTGCTACCGGTGGCGTAATACTGTCCGAATTTCTCTGGCGGAAGGTTTGAGGCAATCAGCGCTTCGGGAATGAGAGAAAAATAAAGATGAACATCCATGGTTGAGTATCCTCCCCACTGTTGAACTTCTGATATCCAGGTTCATGAATCGAATCCGCTGAATATAGCTTAATCCTGTTCGGGCATGTAAGCCACCGGGATGCGTATATGGTGCTGCCGATCCGATTCCCTCCGACAGGGAATGTCGGGAAAGATTCCGGCGCTTATGAAAAACAGTCAAGGCCGCCCGTGGGCGGCCTTGACTGCGATTGTATTGCGCCGCTTAATCCCTGAAACGCGATTCGAGGATGTCAACCGCTGGCAGCCGCTTGCCTTCAAGAAATTCGAGGAAGGCACCGCCTGCAGTCGAGATGTAACCGACCTTGTCTTCGATCTTGAAGACATTGATGGCCGATACCGTGTCACCGCCACCGGCCAGAGTAAAGGCCCTGGAACTGGCGATGGCCGCAGCCAGAGCCTTGGTGCCGTTGGCGAAGGCGTCCATCTCGAACACACCGACCGGGCCGTTCCAGACTACAGTGCCGGCTTTGGCGATGATCTCGGCCAGCGCTTTGGACGAATCAGGACCGATGTCGAGGATCATGTCGTCGTCAGCCACGTCATCGACGCTCTTGACGGTAGCCGTCGCGCTTGCCGAGAATTCCTTGGCGCAGACCACATCGGTCGGCAGTGGCACGGTGACCTTGGCCATGACCGCTTTGGCCTGATCGACGAGATCCCGCTCGGCGAGTGACTTGCCGATTTTCTTGCCGGAAGCCAGCAGGAAGGTATTGGCAATGCCGCCGCCAACGACCAGCTGGTCAACTTTTGACGACAGACTTTCGAGTACGGTCAGCTTGGTCGATACCTTGGAACCGCCGACGATGGCCACCATCGGCCGTGCCGGATGAGCCAGTGCCTTGGTCAGGGCTTCGAGTTCGGAAGCGACACAGGGGCCGGCGCAGGCGATCCTGGCATACTTGCCCATGCCGTAGGTGGTGGCTTCAGCGCGATGCGCCGTGCCGAAGGCGTCCATCACCCACACATCGCAGAGCGCGGCCATTTTTTGCGAAAGCGCGTCGTCGCACTTTTTCTCGCCCTTGTTGCAGCGGGCGTTTTCCAGCATGACGACTTCGCCTGGCTTGACTTCAAAGCCGCCATCAACCCAGTTCTGGACGAGGCGTACGGGTTTGCCGAGCAGTTCGGACATGCGCCGGGCAACCGGTGCGAGAGAATCTTCCGGCTTGAATTCGCCTTCGGTCGGGCGGCCAAGGTGCGAGGTGACCATTACCGCCGCCCCCTTGGCAAGGGCGTACTCGATGCCGGGCAGGGCTGCGCGGACGCGGGTGTCGTCGGTGATGGCGAGCTTGTCGTCCTGGGGTACGTTGAGGTCGGCGCGGATGAACACACGCTTGCCGGAGACGTCCAGATCGGTGAGACGTTTGAAAGTCATGGCGATACTCGATTCAAGACAGTTGTTGAAAACAGAAAGGGGCACCCTGAAGTGCCCCTTTGTCCGGGAATTACTTGGACATGACGCGAACCATCTCCAGCACCTTGTTGGAGTAACCCCACTCGTTGTCGTACCAGGCAACGACCTTGACGAAGGTGCTGTCCAGCGCGATACCGGCTTCGGCGTCGAAGACCGAAGTCATGGCCTCGCCACGGAAGTCGGTCGACACGACCTTGTCTTCGGTGTAGCCGAGAACACCCTTCATCGCGCCTTCGGATGCGGCCTTCATGGCGGCGCAGATGTCCTTGTACGAGGCTTCCTTGTTCAGTTCGACGGTCAGGTCGACGACGGAGACATCGGAAGTCGGTACGCGGAAAGCCATGCCGGTGAGCTTCTTGTTCAGTTCGGGGATGACGACGCCGACAGCCTTGGCGGCGCCGGTCGACGACGGGATGATGTTTTCCAGGATCCCGCGGCCACCGCGCCAATCCTTGTTGGACGGCGCGTCAACGGTCTTCTGCGTAGCGGTGGCAGCATGCACGGTAGTCATCAGGCCACGCTTGATGCCGAAGGTGTCGTTCAGTACCTTGGCCACCGGAGCCAGGCAGTTGGTCGTGCATGAGGCATTGGAGATGATGGTCTGGCCGGCATAGGTCTCGTCGTTGACGCCAAACACGAACATCGGCGTGTCATCCTTGGACGGGGCGCTCTGGATGACCTTTTTGGCGCCAGCCGCGATGTGCTTTTCACAGGTTTCCTTGGTCAGGAACAGACCGGTCGATTCGACGACGATATCGGCACCGACTTCGTTCCACTTGAGTTCAGCCGGATCCTTGACGGCCGTCAGACGGATCTTCTTGCCGTTGACGATCAGCGTATTGCCCTCGACCGAAACCGTGCCCTTGAAACGACCATGGACAGAGTCGTATTTCAGCATGTAGGCCAGATAGTCAGGTTCGAGAAGGTCGTTGATGCCAACAACTTCGATGTCGCTGAAATTCTGAACTGCTGCACGGAAAACCATACGTCCGATACGACCAAAACCGTTGATCCCTACTTTGATAGCCATGATTTACTTTCCTTGATAAAAAAACCTGAACCTGAGATGGGCGGTTGCGATCACGAAACCGCCATCCAGATACCCAATAAATAGTCGAACACTGATAGTGCAAACCGCCAACCAAGACGGCGAATTATCCGCTAAATCGGGGGATTTTTCCAGCCCCTCTCCTGTGCGGGATACGGATCCCTTTCCCGTGGGGTTCCCCGGTGAAGGTGCTGTTCCCGGCCGGGATGGTGGAAAATATCCTGTTGAAAAGATTCTGACAATGTTTGCCGGCAGAAAATTTATGAGCGGAGAGTCGCGGCAGGGCAAATAATTCGCATAGAATAGCCCTGAGCGTGTCATTCGCTGTGCTGTTTAGCCGCAGAAACAGGGAACTTTTGAAAGGGGTATTGCCAATATGACAATCACTGCTTCGCCTGCATGGGCGGCCATCGATGCCCATCGTAAAACTTTTGCCCAGACCCGGCTCAGGGACTTGTTTGCCAGCGATGCGCAGCGTGTGGGTTCACTATCCCTGTCGTTTGACGACATCTTCTATGATTTCTCCAAGCAGCGCCTGACCCGCGAGACGCTCGGGCTGCTGGCTGCGCTGGCCAAAGAGGCCAAGCTTGCCAAGCAAACGGAGCGCATGTTTGCCGGCGAGCGGATCAATGCCAGCGAGGGCCGTTCGGTACTGCATGTTGCCTTGCGGCGTTCCGCCGGGCCGTTTCCGAGCAGCCAGTTTGACGTGATGCCAGAGGTGACTGAAACAAAGCAGCGCATGGCCGAATTTGCCGAACGTTTGCGTGCCGGCAAGTGCCTTGGGCACAAGGGGGCAGCGATTCGCAATGTCGTCAATATCGGAATCGGCGGCTCCGATCTGGGTCCCAAGATGATGGCTTACGCCTTGCGCTCGGTCAGTCATCCTGCTCTCGCCGTGCATTATGTGTCCAACCTCGATGGCGCCCAGTTGGCTCCCCTGCTGCAGACACTTGATCCGCGTACGACCCTTTTCATTGTCGTCAGCAAGACATTTACCACGCAGGAAACCATGCTCAATGCCAACACGGCGCGCGAGTGGTTGCGGGCGAATCTGGGTGAAGCGCTGGTCGTTGAAAACCATTTTGCCGCAGTGTCCAGCAAGCCGGAAAAGGCGGTCGAGTTCGGCGTTCCCCGGGGACTGGTTTTTCCGATCTGGGATTGGGTGGGCGGACGCTACTCGCTGTGGTCTGCAGTCGGTCTGGCGCTGATGATTGCGATTGGAGCGCAAGCCTTTGACGAAATGCTGCGCGGTGCCGAGCGCATGGACGAGCATTTCCGCACTACCCCATTCGAGCGCAATCTGCCTGTCATCATGGCGCTCATTGGCATCTGGAACACCAATTTCCTGGGCGCATCGACCAATGCGGTACTGCCTTATAACGAGTCGCTCAAGTACTTCCCGTCCTTCCTGCAGCAACTCGAGATGGAAAGCAACGGCAAGTCCGTCAGTCTTGGCGGAGAGGCCATGGATTGCGCCACATCGCCGATCGTCTGGGGCGAGTTGGGCAATAACGGGCAGCATGCGTTTTTCCAGCTCCTGCATCAGGGCGGGCGCTTGGTGCCCTGCGATTTCATTGCCGCCGTTCGCTCCGACTATCCCTTACCGGGGCATCAGGAGGCCCTGCTGGCCAACTGTTTCGCGCAGAGCGCGGCGCTGGCTTTCGGCCGGACGGAAAGCGAGGTGCGCCTAAGCATGGAGAAAGAGGCTATCAGTCCGCAGGAAATTGCCAGGTTGTTGCCGCACCGGGTTTTTGCCGGTAACCAGCCTTCATCGACGCTGCTGCTGGCGAGTATCAACCCGGGTACGCTGGGTTCGCTGATTGCCCTCTATGAGCACAAGGTGTTCGTCCAGGGTGTTATCTGGGGTATCAACTCGTTTGATCAGTGGGGGGTCGAACTGGGCAAGGCGGTGGCCAATCGTATCCTGCCGGCATTCCACGATCCGGATCTGGCAGGAGTACTCGACGCATCGACGCAAGGGTTGTTATCGTATTGCCGGAAGCACATTTCATGATTTCGATTGTTTTCGACTTTTCGGGTTATTTTGGCTCTGCGTCGGATACTGTCCCCGATGAGGAATAACATGAACATCATCACTGTCGCCACGACTCCTTTCCCCGGGCAGAAACCAGGAACCTCCGGTTTGCGCAAGAAGGTCAAGGTTTTCAGTCAGCCCGGGTATCTTGAAAACTTCGTGCAATCGATTTTCGACAATCTGAACGGTCAGCAGGGTAAAACGCTGGTGCTCGGGGGTGATGGCCGTTATTTCAACGATGTGGCCATCCAGATTATCCTGCGCATGGCGGCGGCGACCGGGTTCGGTCGGGTACTGGTCGGGCAGAACGGGATACTTTCTACTCCGGCCGCCAGTGCCGTGATTCGCAAACGAGGCGCCTTCGGCGGCATTATCCTGTCAGCCAGCCACAATCCGGGCGGGCCGGACGACGACTTCGGCATCAAATACAACCTCGGAAACGGCGGGCCGGCGAACGAGACTTTCACCGACGCGGTTTATGCGCGAACCCGGGAAATTAGTGCCTATCGCATTGTCGAGCCGGCTGACATTGATCTTGCCTGTCTCGGCGAGACGCACATTGGCGCGATGCGGGTCAGTGTCATTGACCCGGTGGCCGACTATGCTGAACTGCTTGAGTCGCTGTTCGATTTTGAACGTATCGCCGGCCTGCTGGCTCGCCCCGGATTCCGCATGCGCTTTGACGCGATGCATGCGGTCAACGGGCCCTATGCGCATGCGATTCTTGAGGGGTGTCTCGGTGCGCCCAGCGGTACAGTGGTCAATGGAACGCCGCTGCCTGACTTCGGCGGCGGGCATCCCGATCCGAATCCGGTGTATGCAGCCGAACTGGTGACGGCGCTGGCCGACCCCGCGTCCGGCCTGTCGTTCGGCGCGGCGTCAGACGGTGATGGCGATCGCAACATGATCGTTGGCCGGAGCTTCATTGTCAGTCCGAGTGACAGTCTTGCGGTCATCGCCGCCAACTACAAACTGATTCCTGCTTATGCCGAAGGATTGGCCGGCGTGGCACGTTCGATGCCGACGAGTTGTGCGCTTGATCGAGTCGCTGCCGAACTGGGTATCCCCTGTTATGAAACCCCAACCGGCTGGAAGTATTTCGGCAACCTGCTTGACGCCGGCAAGGCGACGCTTTGCGGCGAGGAAAGTGCGGGTACCGGGTCGAACCATTTGCGCGAAAAAGACGGGTTGTGGGCCGTTCTGTACTGGCTGAATATTCTGGCGTGCAGGGATGAGCCGGTCGACCGGATTGTCCGGGAGCACTGGCGGCACTTCGGCAGGAACGTGTATGCACGTCACGACTATGAGGGCATTGAGGCAGCGAAGGCGGAAATCCTTTTCGCTGAACTTCGGCAAAAGCTGCCAACGCTGGCCGGCATGGAATTCGTTGCCGGTCGGGTCAAAGCGGCAGACGACTTCTGTTATACCGATCCGGTAGATGGTTCGCGCAGTGACAAGCAGGGCGTCAGGGTGTTGCTGGAAGATGGCTCGCGAGTCGTCTTCAGACTCTCGGGTACCGGCACCGAAGGGGCGACCCTGCGCGTGTATCTTGAGCGCTACGTGGCCGATCCGGCCTTGCACGAAATACCGGTACAGGAAGCTCTGGCTCCACTCGTGGCGCTTGCCGAGAAGGTGGCACGCATCGCAGAAATTACTGGAAGAAAAGTCCCCGATGTGATCAGCTGAGACGCCTTGTTGATGCTTGTCGTTGAAGGACAGGTCAGATTTTATAGGAGCATGAAAAATGTTAGAAAGGCGAACATTCCAGTTGCCAGGCCGGGCAGTTGCCCTGGTGCTTGCCGGTGGTCGTGGCAGTCGCTTGTACGAGTTGACCGACCGGCGAGCCAAGCCAGCCGTTTATTTTGGCGGGAAATTCCGGATCATCGATTTTGCCTTGTCCAACTGTGTCAATTCGGGGATCCGGCGCATCGGGGTGGTGACCCAGTACAAGTCGCACAGTCTGCTGCGTCACCTTCAGCGCGGATGGAGTTTCTTGCGTGGCGAGGTCAACGAATTCGTCGATCTGCTGCCGGCGCAGCAGCGGGTGGATGAAGAATCCTGGTATCGGGGAACTGCGGATGCGGTCTACCAGAACCTGGACATCATTCAGAACTACCATCCGACCCCGGATTTCGTCGTCATTCTTGCCGGCGATCACGTGTACAAGATGAGTTACGCGGCGATGCTGGTCGATCACGTGGAAAGCGGCGCCGAGTGCACGGTGGCCTGTATCGAGGTGCCGCGAAAGGATGCCACCGGGTTTGGCGTGATGGCAGTGGATGCCAGCCGGCGCATTACCGATTTTGTCGAGAAACCTGCCAATCCGCCCCCGATGGCTGAAAAGCCGGACCATTCGCTGTGCAGCATGGGCATCTATATCTTTAACGCCAAATATCTTTACAGCGAGTTATTGCGCGATATTGCCGACCCGATGTCCAACCATGACTTTGGCAAGGACATCATTCCACGTGCCGTGAAGAACAGAGTGGCCATAGCGCACTCCTTCGATCGCAGCTGCGTTCACGCCCCGGAAGAAGGCCCGGGCAAGGAGAATTACTGGCGCGATGTGGGTACTGTTGATGCCTACTGGGAGGCCAACGTCGATCTGACGGCGACCGATCCTGCCCTGAATCTGTATGATCGCAGCTGGCCGATATGGACCTACCAGCAGCAATTGCCCCCCGCCAAGTTCGTGCACAACCAGATCGATCGCCATGGAGTGGCCTTCGAATCGACGGTTGCCGGCGGCTGTATCGTCTCGGGTGAAATGAACCGTTCTCTGCTTTTTTCGCTCTGCCGGGTGCATTCCTATGCCCGGGTCGACTGGTCGGTCCTGTTGCCTGATGTCGAGGTTGGCCGAAGGGCGAGGCTGAGCCGGTGCATTATCGACCACGGTGTCCATGTTCCACCCGGGATGGTCATCGGTGAAGATCCCGAGGATGATGCGCGACGTTTCCGGCGTACTGAAAACGGCATCACGCTGGTTACGCGGCAAATGATCGACCGGCTTTCCTGAAATCCAACTCGCTATTTACGATGCGCATATTACACGTTGCTGCCGAAATCTATCCTCTTGTCAAAACCGGCGGCCTGGCCGACGTTGTTTCGGCACTGCCACCGGCGCTGGCCAAGCGCGGGCTTGATGCCCGCGTACTATTGCCCGGACTGCCCGGCATTCTCGGGGGAATGATCGGGCTTAAACCGGTGCTCCGGATTGGCCCGGTTTTCGGTGCGGCAGTCGTGACGCTCCTTCTCGGTCGCTTGCCCGATAGCGGTTTGCAGGCCTATGTGATTGATGCACCCTTCCTCTTTCAGCGTGAAGGCAATCCATATGTGGGTCCGGATGGACAGGACTGGAGCGACAACCATCGCCGTTTTGCGCTGCTCGGCTGGGTGGCTGCCCACATCGCTTCCGGTGAACTCGACTCCGACTGGCGGCCTGATGTCGTGCATGCCCACGACTGGCACGCCGGACTGGTACCGGCTTACATGGCGCAGAACCCGGCACTGAAGACGGCGACTGTATTCACTATCCACAATCTGGCCTTCCGCGGTATTTTCCCGCTCGACTGTCATGTCGATCTGGGGTTGCCGATGCGCAAGTTGACCCCGCTCGGCATCGAGTTTCACGGCAAGATATCGTTCATGAAGGCGGGGCTGGTTTTTTCAAAGAGAATAACCACGGTCAGTCCGACCTATGCGCGCGAAATCTGTACGCCGGAGTTCGGGTGCGGGCTTGAGGGGGTGCTGCGTGATCGTGGCGGTGATCTGTCCGGCATTCTCAACGGCGTGGACTACGGGATCTGGACTCCGGATGATCCGGTTATCGCCAAGCCCTACAATGCGGACAACCTCAAGGGGAAGAAAACCTGCAAGCTCGCCTTGCAGTCAGAACTTGGCCTGTCCAGAAACGCGGAAGGGCCGCTGTTCGCTGTGGTCAGCCGCCTGACGTCGCAAAAAGGCATGGATCTGCTGCTGGCGGCCTTGCCCGACCTGCTCAGGGAAGGCGCACAACTGGCGGTACTTGGTACCGGTGATGGCGATCTAGAAGCAGGTTTCCGCTATGCCGCAACGGCTAATCCGGAGAAGGTCGCCGTACATATCGGTTATGACGAAGAAATGTCCCATCGCTTCATGGCTGGTGCCGATGCCTTGCTTGTTCCGTCGCGTTTTGAGCCCTGTGGCCTGACCCAGCTTTACGCCTTGCGCTATGGCACGCTGCCTCTTGTGCGCCGGGTTGGCGGTCTGGCCGACACGGTAGTTGATGCGACGCCAGACAATCTTCAGTCGGACCGGGCAACCGGTTTTGTTTTTGACGATGCCTCGCGCCATGCCTTTGGTACACGCATCCGTGAAGCCTGCGCGCTGTACCGCGACGAGGGCGCCTGGCGGCAAGTCCAGCGGCGTGGCATGGTCAGGGATTTTTCCTGGGATGATTCGGCGGCGAACTACGAAGCGCTCTACCGCAGTCTGTAATCAATAGTCACGTAAAACAGAAAATCTGTCGGTAAGACACCAACGCCTGATCGGAAACAGATGGAGTTCTCCGGTCAGGTGCTGGGTGTTGCCGTATGCCGGATTATTTGCTGCCGCTGAGCAAGGCGGCAATATCACTTTCAGCTTCAATCCAGTCGCGCACTGGGTCGCTCTTGAACTGGTTGCTTTCAGCGCGATAGTAGGCCGCTTCGGCGACCATACGATAACGCTGCGCATCGCTGACAACCATGGCCTTGGTGGGAATCTTGACGGCGGGTTGAATGACTGTCGCTTTGATGACGGCCGGCTTTTTTAGCGTTGCTGGTTTTTTGGCCGTGGCAGGCTTGACGCCTGGCGTCTTGGCCTTGGTGATTACCGGCTTTTTGGCGGCAGGTTTCGGGCTGGCGAGCGCAGTTTTGCTGGCCGCTTTCTTGATACTTGTCTTGCTGGTCGTCTCAGCCATGATTTTATCCTTCCAGATGGTGAAAGATGGGATTTAAAATAAGACCAACGCTATGATTATAGTACAAATGGATGATTTTGGAGGCTTTGCTTCAGTGTGGAAGCGCATGCGTATCCGCCCGGCGTCGCGGCAGGCGACCGTGCAAGTATGCCAGTTCGGCCAGGCGTTCGGCGTGCCACGGCGCAACCTGATCCCAACTGAAACGCCATTCCCAGGAACCCTCTGCCTGCCCCGGCTGGTTCATGCGCGCCGTCGAATCGAGGCCAAGTACGTCCTGCATAGGAATGATTGAGAGCAGGGCAACGGAAGCCGAGGCCACCCGGATCAGATCCCATTGGATGGATTCGCCGCAAATGCCAAGGTAGCGGCGGATAAAATCCTGTTCATGTGCGGCCAGCGCGTTCCACCAGCCGCAGGTCGTATCGTTGTCGTGGGTGCCGGTATAGACGACGGTATTGGGCTCAAAGTTGTGCGGCAGGTATAAATTGTCGGTGTGGCCGTCAAAGGCGAACTGCAGGATGCGCATGCCGGGCAAACCAATGGCCTTACGCAGGACGGTGACTTCGGGGGTGATGATGCCGAGATCCTCGGCAATGATTCTCAGCTTGCCCGGAGTTCCCTCCAGTGGCTTTTCCAGCGCATTGCGCAGCGCGGTGAACAAGGCAGCACCCGGACCTGACCGCCAGTGACCGATGACCGCCGTTTTGGCGTCAGCCGGAATCTCCCAGTAGGATTCGAAACCGCGGAAATGATCGATACGGACAATGTCGCAGAGAACCAGAGCCGCGCGCATGCGCGCGATCCACCAGTGATAGCCTTCCTTTTGGTGCGCCGGCCAGCGGTAAAGCGGATTGCCCCAGCGCTGTCCGGTGTTGCTGAAGTAATCGGGCGGCACTCCGGCAATGACGCGCGGCTGACCCCGGTCATCCAGGTCGAACAGTTTCTGATTCGCCCACACATCGGCACTGTGAGCGGAGACAAAAATTGGCATGTCGCCAACAATCTCGACGCCGCGCGTGTTGGCGTACTCCTTGAGTGCCGTCCATTGGCTGTAGAAGCACCACTGACAGAATTTCCAGAAATTGCACTCGTCCCTGAGCAGGTCTGCCGCTTCGCGCAGTGCTTTCGGCTTGCGTTGCGCCAGTGGCGCTGGCCAGTCCTGCCAGCACTTGCCATGGCCGCCGTGGTTTTTATCCAGGGCCATGAACAGTGCGTAGTCATCAAGCCAGTCGCAATCGTTGTCGCAGAACGCTGAAAAAGCCTCCTGCGCATCGTGCCGGGCATCGGTGAAGAATCGTTCTGCCGCCAGCCGCAATCGCGCCATGCGAAAACAATGCACTGCCGGGAAATTGACTTGAACAGGTTTGAACACGGTGTCAGGCTCGATATCGTCCGTCGTCAGCCAGCCGGCATCACGCAACTGGACAAGATCGATCAGCAGTTCATTGCCGGCAAAGGCTGAAGGGCTCATGTAGGGCGAGTTGCCCGGTCCGATGCCGCCGAGGGGAAGAACCTGCCACAGGGTCTGGCCTCCGGCTACCAGCCAGTCTACAAAATGATAGGCCGCTGCACCCAGATCGCCTGAACCGTGCGGGCCGGGAAGGGAGGTCGGGTGCAGCAGAATGCCGCTGTGTCGGTGAAAAGGCATGGTACTAGTCCTGTGATAGTAGTTGCACGCTGCGCACCGACAAGGTACTGGAGCCCTGGCGCGGCAGACTGGCGAAAGGAATGTCGGCACTGCTGTCGCAGTGTTGCTGCCAGACGCCTGGCGGCAGGCGGAAAGTCAGTGCTGCGTTATCCCGGTTAATCAGTACAAGCAGGGTTTGAGGATTTTGCTCTGCATCGTCGCTGTCTTCAGCCGCAAGAATGAACCCCAGCGCTCCCGGATGCGGCGCATGCCAGTCATTGCCGCTCATCTCGCGCCCATCCGGATGCCACCAGACAACGTCGCGTTGCCCGCAGGCATTGGCTTCGCCGGTTAGCCAGGCCGGTTGGCGCAATTGCGCAAAGCGTTGCCGCAGATGAATCAGTCCGGCAGTGTACTCGATCAGTTCAACATCGGCCTGCTTCCAGGCGATCCAGGTCAGGAGGTTGTCCTGACAGTAGGCGTTGTTGTTGCCTGATTGCGAGCGGCCGAGTTCGTCGCCTCCCTGCAGCATTGGTACGCCCTGCGCGACAAAGAGGGTGGCCAGCAGCGCACGCTGCAGATGATGGCGCTGCCGGAGGACAAGCGGATCGAGAGTCTCGCCTTCTACGCCGCAATTCCAGGAGAGGTTGTGACCGTGTCCATCACGATTGTTCTCGCCATTTAGCTCGTTATGCTTGTGTTGATAGCTGACGAGATCACGCAGGGTAAAACCGTCATGTGCCGTAATGAAATTGACGCCGGCCTGCGGTGTGCGTCCGCAGCGGCGGAAGATCTCGCTCGATCCGGCCAGTCGTTGCGCCAGTCCGGCTACTCCGGTTTCGCCGGTCAGCCAGAAAGCGCGAACGTCGTCGCGAAAACGGTCGTTCCATTCGCTCCAGCCCGGGGTGAATCGGCCCAGGCGATAACCATCGGGTCCCAGATCCCAGGGTTCGGCGATCAGTTTGACCCGTGCCAGCATGGGATCCTGTCTGACGGCGGCAAGGAAACCGCTATCACGGGTGAGCGAGGTCGCCAGATCGAAGCGAAAACCATCGACGTGCATTTCGCCAACCCAGTAGCGCAACGAGTCCATGACCAGTTGCAGCACGCGGGGATGGGCAAGGTTCAAGCTGTTGCCGCAACCGCTGAAATTCTCGTAGGCATTGGGATCGCTCGCCGGAAGGCGGTAGTAGCTGGCGTTATCGATACCGCGGAAGGAGACCGTCGGGCCGGTTTCGTCGGTTTCGGCCGTATGGTTGTAAACCACATCGAGAATGACTTCAATGCCGGCGGCATGCAGCGAGCGGACCATGCTGCGGAATTCGCTGATCACCGACTGGCCGCTTGCGCGTGCAGCATAGCGCGGCTCGGGGGCAAAGAAGGCCAGCGTGTTATAACCCCAGTAGTTGGCGCGACCGCTATGCACCAGGCGCTCCTCGTCGAGGAAACAGTGCACCGGGAGGAGATTGACGGCCGTGATCCCGAGCTGCTTGAAATGTTTGAGCATGGCGGGAGAGGACAGCCCGGCGTAGCTGCCGCGCAGGGCTTCGGGAACACAGGGGTGCTGGCGTGTCGCCCCCTTGACGTGTATTTCGTAAAGGATTGAGTCGGCCCACGGGATCGCCGGAGGGGCATCCTGGCCCCAGTCGAAGGCTTCATCAACAACACAGGCCTTCAGGCAGTTTGAGGATGAAGGGGAGTGCCCGTAGGAAAAAATGTCGGTCAGCTCCCGGGCATAGGGGTCGATCAGGAGGTGTTGCGGATCGAAGCGATGGCCGGGGGTGTTCGGACCATGTACCCGGAAGGCGTAGCTGAGACCGGGAGCGGCGCCCGGGAGGTAGCCATGCCAGACCTGATCGGTGCACTCGGGAAGAGGCAGTGCGTGCATCCTGCCGTCCACAAAGACGCACAACTCAACCCGCTCGGCATGCGCCGAAAACAGGGTGAAATTGACGCCCGCGCCATCCCAGTGCGCTCCGAGCGGCCATGGCCGCCCGGCCAGCAGGCCGGCATCGCTGTTCAGTGTTCCCATTCGAGAAACACGGTAGCCAGTGGCGGCAGCGTCAGCGAGAGTGACCACTCACGGCCATGAGCGGCAATCGGCTCGGCGTCGACCATGCCAAACAGATTTCCGACGTTGCTGCCCCCGTAATACTCTGAGTCGGTGTTGATGCGTTCGTGGTACACCCCCGGGCCAGGCGCGCCCAGCCGGTAGTTGTGTCGCACGATCGGGGTGAAATTGCAGACGCAAAGCATCACGCGCGAACGGTCATGGGCGCGGCGCAGGAAAGCGAGCACCGAGTTGTCGGAATCATTGGCCGAAATCCATTCGAATCCGGACGGGTCGAAGTCGATCTCGTGCAACGCCGGTGTCCGCCGATAGAGCTGGTTCAGATCCCTTATCAGGCGGCGTACGCCGTCGTGCTGAGGGAAATCAAGCAGGTTCCAGTCGAGCGAAGCTTCATCATTCCACTCGTTCCACTGGGCGAATTCGCCGCCCATGAACAGCAGTTTCTTGCCCGGATGCCCCCACATGAAGCCATAGAGCGCCCGCAGATTGGCAAATTTCTGCCAGTAGTCGCCGGACATCTTGCTGATCAGCGAGCCTTTGCCGTGCACGACCTCGTCGTGCGACAGGGGCAGGACGAAATTTTCGGTAAAGGCGTAAAGCAGGCCGAATGTCAGCTGGTTGTGGTGATAGCGGCGATGGACCGGATCGTGCGTCATGTAGCCCAGAACATCGTGCATCCAGCCCATGTTCCACTTGTAGTGGAAACCCAGGCCTCCCATCGACGGCGGGCGGCTGACCGATGGCCAGGCCGTTGATTCCTCGGCATAGGTCGCGGCTCCCGGGCATTCCTGGCCGAGTACTTCGTTCATGCGGCGCAGGAAATGCACGGCTTCAAGGTTCTCCCGACCGCCATAGACATTTGGAACCCACTGTCCGGCTTCGCGGCTGTAATCGCGGTAGAGCATTGAGGCCACGGCATCGACGCGCAGGCCATCGACGCCGTAATGCTCGATCCAGAACAGGGCATTGCCGACGAGAAAATTGAATACCTCACGCCGGCCGAAGTTGTAGATCAGCGTACCCCAGTCCTGGTGCATGCCTTCGCGCGGGTCGGCATGTTCGTAAAGCGGTCTTCCGTCGAAACGGCTCAGACCATGTTCGTCGGTCGGGAAATGTGCCGGTACCCAATCGACGATGACTTCGAGTCCGGCCGTATGGCAGGCGGAGACAAAGTCACAAAAGCCTTGCGGCGAACCAAAACGGGCGGTCGGTGCGTAAAGGCCAAGCGGCTGATAGCCCCATGAGCCGTCAAAGGGGTGTTCCGAAATTGGCAGCAGTTCGAGGTGCGTGAAACCAAGATCGGTGACGTAGGGAATCAATGTTTCGGCAATGCGCAGCCAGTCCGGAAAGCCGCCGTCATCGGCACGCCGCCACGATCCGAGGTGGACTTCGTAGATCGAAACCGGGACGTTCAACTTGCCGCCGGCGGCAACGGAAACACGCGTTGCCGTCTGCGGCAACGCACAGACGATCGAGGCCGTCGATGGCCGCATCTCGGCGGCAAAGCCATAGGGATCGGCCTTGAGCGGAAGCACATGGCCATCGCTTGAGCGAATTTCGTATTTGTAGTGGGCGCCTGCCGCAACGCCAGGCAGAAAGAGTTCCCAGACGCCGCATTCACGGCGCAGACGCATCGGGTGACGACGCCCATCCCAGGTGTTGAAGTCACCGACGACACTGACACGCTGGGCGTCGGGCGCCCAGACGGCAAAGGCCGTTCCTTTGACGCCGTCGATCTCGCGCAAATGTGCCCCGAGCCGCTCGAATGGACGCAGATGCGAGCCTTCGGCCAGCAGCCAGACATCCAGTTCGCCGAGCACCGTGGCGAAGCGGTATGGGTCGTCGACCTCCTGTGTCCCACCGGGCCAGACGATACGCAGGCGATAGTCGAACGGCTTATTGCGGCCGAGAATGGAGGCTTCGAAAAAGCCCGAATTTTCTCCCAGGGCCTCGATCCTGCGCTGGCTGAGTTCGATCAGTACCTTGCCGCTATCGGCATCAATGACGAATACCGAGTTCGCACCGGGCTGCAGGCTGCGCAACCAGAGACGGCCTTTGGCGTCGGCATGCAGTCCGAGCACGGCAAACGGGTCGCCGTGTTCACCGCAACAGAGGGAAGTAACTTCCGCCTTGCTAAGCATTCCAGCCCTTCTTGAGCAGTGAGCCCATATTCCAGGTGTCGACGGCATAATCCCGGATGGTGCGGTCGGACGAGAAGGTGCCCATGCCGGCGACGTTAAGAATGGCTTTGCGTTGCCATTCGGTTGGGCTCAGATAAAGCTTGTCGACTCGGCTTTGCGTTGCCACATAGTCGGCATAGTCGGCCAGCAGCAGGTAGTGATCGCCATAATTGACCAGCGTGTTGAAGATGTCGTGATAACGTTTCCGGTCGCCGGTCGAGAAGAATCCGCCGTCGATCTTGTTCAGCGTTTCATTGAGCGCCGCGTTGTTCAGGTAAATGCTCCGTGGATCGTAACCGGATTTGCGGATGGCTTCGACCTGTGGCGTGCTGTTGCCGAATATGAAAATGTTTTCGCCGCCCACGTTATCGCGGATCTCGATATTGGCACCATCCTCGGTACCGATGGTCAGTGCGCCATTCAACGAAAACTTCATGTTGCCGGTGCCTGATGCCTCGGTACCCGCGGTCGAAATCTGTTCGGAAAGATCAGCAGAAGGCATGATCAGTTCTGCCACCGAAACGCCGTAATTGGGAACGAATACGACCTTGAGTTGTTCATTGGCACGCGGGTCGTTGTTGATTACCGTGGCCACATCGTGAATCAGGCGGATCACCTGCTTGGCCATGTAGTACGACGAGGCAGCCTTGCCGGCAAAGATCACGCAGCGCGGCGCCGCGTCGTCGGCAAGACCGTGCAGAATGGCGTTGTAACGGGTGATGACGTGCAGCACATTGAGCAGTTGCCGCTTGTATTCGTGAATGCGCTTGACCTGGATGTCGAACAGGCTGTCCGGATTGAGGGCGACGCCGGTCTCGCGCTTGATGTAATCGGCGAGCCGTAGTTTGTTGCTGCGTTTGGCTGCAGCAAAGGCCGTACGGAATCCTTCGTCGTCGGCCAGTGGGCGCAGGCCCTGCAAACGGTCAAGATCGAGTCGCCAGTCCTTGCCGAGACGCTCGTCAAGCAGTCCTGACAGCCCCGGGTTGGCCTGTGCCAGCCAGCGACGCGGCGTGACCCCATTGGTCTTGTTGTGGAATCGATTCGGATAGAGGCGTGCAAAATCGGCAAAAATAGTCTTGACCATCAGGTCGGAATGCAATTGTGATACGCCATTGACCCGGTGACTGCCGATGATCGAGAGGTAGGCCATGCGTACCCGTTTGTTGTCCTCGTTGCCGTCCGCGTCATCGATTATCGAAACACGGCGGATAAGGTCGATGTCGCCCGGGAAGCGTTGCGCAACTTCGCTGAGGAATTCCTGGTTGATGCGGAAGATGATGCGCAAGTGGCGCGGCAGCAGATAGTGCATCAGGCCGACCGGCCAGGTCTCCAGCGCTTCAGGCATCAGCGTGTGATTGGTATAGGAGAAGATGCGCCGGCACTGGCTCCAAGCGTCCGCCCAGAGCATCCCGTAATCGTCGCACAGCAGGCGCATCAGTTCGGCGACGCTGATCGCCGGATGGGTATCGTTGAGGTGAATGGCGACCTGATCGGCCAGATTGTGCAGGCTGCCATATTCCTCCAGATGGTGGAACAGAATATCCTGCAGCGATGCGGCCACGAAGAAATATTCCTGCCGCAGGCGCAGTTCGCGACCTGCCGGCGTGCTGTCATTCGGATAAAGGACCCAGGAAATGTTTTCGAAGCGGTTCTTGAACTCGGCAGCGCGGGCGTAATCACCGGAATTAAAGGCATTCAGGTCGATCTGAGCCGGCGCGCCTGCTTTCCAGAGGCGCAGGGTGCTTACCCTGTCGGTGCCGTGACCGGGAATAACGTAATCATAGGCCCGGGCTTCTACCGCTTCGGCGGCATTCCATTCGGCCCATTCGCCGTGGTGTTCGGCGGTTCCGCCGAAGCGGACGGTGAAGTGCGTACCTGGCCGCGGAAATTCCCACGGGGTTCCATCGACCAGCCAGGAATCTGGATGCTCGACTTGGCCGCCGTTGATGATCGATTGCGCAAACATGCCATACTCATAGCGCATGCCATAACCCCAGGACGGCAGTTCGAGCGTCGCCATCGAGTCGAGGAAACAGGCCGCCAGGCGGCCTAGACCGCCATTGCCCAGTGCTGCATCCGGTTCGCATTCGATGACGTCGGTCAGTGAAGGTCCTCCGGCATCGGAGAAGGCGGCGGCTGCCTTGTCGCGCAGGTCAAGTGCCGAGAGGGCGTTGTTCAGCGTACGCCCGATCAGGAATTCCATTGACATGTAGTAGATGCGGCGCGTTTTTTTTCTGCGGTCGGCAACCTGCGTGTCGACCCAGCGCCGGGCCAACTGATCGCGCGCAACCTGCGAAAGTGCTTTGTAGAGTTCCTTGGTGTTTGCCGTGGCCGGCTCGGCGGCAACAGAGTGGAGCAACTTGTTGTCGATTTCGGTGCGAAAGGCTGCACCGTCGGCTTTGGCTTTTCTTGTATCAGACATCGGGCAGGTACTCCTCTAAGGTTTATCAGTGTCTATGGCTTGAGCCAGAGCCGGCATGGGATCGGGCAAGACCGGTACGGGGGACAGCATTACACAAGTTTGGATGACAGCCAAGTGCTTGGCGAGCGACAACGTGCCTGCCGTTGTTAATCCGTTGCATTCAACACAGAATGTCCATTAGCCCGAAACCCGTTCGCCCTGAGCCTGTCGAAGGGCCGTTCATGGTTCGAAAAGCTCACCACGAACGGTTTCCCCCAGATTTCGCCTAATGGACAATGCGGGTTCATCAGTTGCACACGCTGGGTCGACGCAAATTCATGGCAGCAAGTCTAGTCCATTCAGGAGCCGACAGGCAAATGGCAGGACGTCGAGGAATCCGGGGGCCGAGCAATGCGGGAATATTCCGGAACCCGGGTGAATGGAATCTCACATTTCGCTACGGCTATGTACGGCGTATCAGTTGTTCCACTTGATCGAGCAGCCTATGCAGGCGACCTGTTCGACAGGCCCATGGCCGGTGGTGGCTATTTGCCGCATGGCTTCGACAAGTTCGCGCCGCGCGTCGGGCGTGGCCGGGGCTATTCCGTTCGAATCGAGGCGACCGCGATAGTGCAATTCCAGATCCCGGTTGAAACCGTAGAAGTCCGGTGTGCATACGGCACCGTAGTTACGAGTGACATTCTGCGTCGGGTCGTAAAGATAGGGAAAGGAAAAATCTAGACTCCTGACCATCTTCTGCATATTAGCGAAGGAGTCCTCCGGATAGGCGTGAGTATCGTTGCTCATGATGGCGGCGACACCAATACCCATGGCCTGAATTTCCCTAACGTCACGGCAGATGCGGTCGATGACGGCTTTCACGTAGGGGCAATGGTTGCAGATGAACATCAGCACCAGCCCGTTGGGCCCACGCAGGGTTTCCAGAGTCTTGTGCGCGCCAAAGGTGTCGGTCAGTTCAAAATCGCTTGCTTTCCAGCCTAAATTGCCAAGTGGCGCGCTGATGGCCATAGCTGCGGTGCTCCTTTGGTCTACGATGATTTCCAGATAATCCTATAATACCATCATGAGTTCACCCCGTTTTTTCTGTCCTGTGCCGTTGTCGGCAGGTTCGCATGTCATGCTGCCGGAAAATGCGGCAAGACACGCGTGTCGGGTATTGCGCTTGCACGTTGACGATGATCTTGTGCTTTTCGACGGTGCCGGCGGAGAGTATGCTTGCCGCATTAGTTCGGTCGAACGCGAATGCGTGGCCGTTGCCGTGCTGGAATGGCGTAAGCTCGAGTGCGAGGCGCCGCTGGCCATTACCCTGGTACAGGCGCTGCAGATCGGCGAGAAAATGGATACAACGGTACAGAAAGCCGTTGAACTGGGTGTGGTGCGTATCGTGCCGGTAGTTTCGAGGCGTAGTGTCATGCGCCTTGAGGGCGAACGGGCGAAACGACGGGTGGACCACTGGCGGAGCATAGTGGCTTCTGCCTGTGAGCAGTGCGGGCGCAACACGCTGCCCGAGGTGGCGACGCTGGAGGTTCTGGAGCGCTGGCTGGGCCGTCCCGCAGCAAAGGGTGTGTTGCGCCTCATACTCGACCCCAGGGCGGTGCAGACTTTGAACCGCCTGGTGCCGCCCGCTCCGGGAGGGCAGGTCGAATTGCTGATCGGAACGGAGGGGGGGCTGGCGCCTGAAGAAATAAAACTGGCGGAGTTGGCCGGATTCGTGCCGATTCGCCTGGGGCCACGCGTGTTGCGTACTGAAACTGCGGGTTTGGCTGCACTGGCGGCAATTCAGTGCTTGTGGGGTGACTTCGGAGAGGGGGTGGAGCATGTTTGAATCGGCAGAACTGGGACACAGGATCGACAAGGAAACCTTCCGCGAGGAGGAACCCAAGTTGCGCGCTGCGCTGCTCGATACACAGTTCGATTTCCGCGAAAACGGCAAGTTTCCGGTGGTCATCCTGATCAGCGGGGTTGATGGATCGGGCAAGGGCGAAACGATCAACGTACTCTACGAGTGGATGGATCCGCGCTATCTTTCTACGCTGGCATTCTCGACACCCACCGATGAGGAACAGGAACGTCCCTACATGTGGCGCTTCTGGCGGGCACTGCCGCCCAAAGGCCGAATCGGGATTTTCGCCGGGTCGTGGTATTCGAATCCGATCGCCGAGCGAATTCGCGGCAAACTGGACAAGGGCGATCTTGACCAGCGCATGGATCAGATCAACCGTTTCGAGGCCATGCTGGTCAACGAGGGCGCGCTGGTCCTCAAGTTCTGGTTTCACCTGTCCAAGGACGGGCAGCGCCAGCGTCTGAAGGCACTCGAGAAAGACCCGAGAACGGCCTGGCGGGTGACCAAGGAAAGCTGGGCGCGCCTGAAGACCTACGACAAGTTGCAGGAGGCCGCGGGCCACGTGTTGCGCATGACCAACACGCCGTGGGCGCCGTGGATCGTTGTCGAAGGAACGGACGACCGCTATCGCTCGCTGACGGTCGGCAAGATCATTCTTGACGCTCTGCAGAAGCGTCTGGCTGATACGCGCGACCAGAACTATCCAGTGGCACCGCCGATGGCGCCGAAGATCGACCGTCTGGATGTACTGACGGCGCTTGATCTGACGCAGACTCTGGAGAAGCAGACCTACGAGACCCAACTTGCCAAGTGGCAGGGGCGTCTATCAGAACTGGTGCGCCATCCGGAATTCAGGAAACACTCGCTGATCCTGGCATTCGAGGGTTCCGATGCGGCGGGCAAGGGCGGCAGCATCCGGCGCGTGACGGCGGCGATTGATGCCCGCCAGTACCAGATCGTTCCGGTTGCGGCGCCCACCGAGGAGGAACGTGCGCAACCCTACCTGTGGCGTTTCTGGCGGCATATTCCGCGTGTTAACCGGGTGACCATATTTGACCGCACCTGGTATGGCCGTGTCCTGGTTGAGCGGGTCGAAGGCTTTTGCAGCGAGGCAGACTGGCTGCGCGCCTACACCGAGATCAATGATTTCGAGCATGAACTGCACAAGGATGGCGCGATCGTCATCAAATTCTGGCTGCAGATCAGTGCCCAGGAACAGCTCAAACGCTTCAAGGAGCGTGAGAAAATCGAGTTCAAGCGCTTCAAGATCACTGAGGAGGACTGGCGCAACCGCAAGAAGAGCAAGGCCTACCACGATGCCGTGTGCGACCTGGTTGACCGGACGAGTACCAGTACCGCTCCGTGGACGCTGGTCGAGGCCAATGACAAGAATTTTGCCCGGGTCAAGATTTTGCGTACCATTTGCGAGCGCCTGGAAAAAGCCTTGAATACCGAAAAACATTCAGAGAAGGCTAAGGATTAATAAAGATATGTCCGAAGAGTTGAGTTCCGCCCACTTTGTGGCCCTGTTCCGTTCGGTGGCCCCCTATGTCAACCTGTTCCGGGGCAAGACCTTTGTCATCGCCTTTGGCGGCAAGGCCATTTCCGGACCCCTAGCACGTACTCTGGCCTATGACGCCAACCTGCTGGCGGCCCTCGGTGTGCGTCTGGTGCTGGTGCATGGGGCGCGTCCGCAGATCGAGGAGGAACTGCTCGAAAAGGGCATCAAGTCGGCCACTCACGGGGGCTATCGGGTGACGGATGCAGCGACCCTCGATTGCGTGATCGACGCCGTGGGCAGTGTTTATCTGGAGATTGATGCGCTGCTGTCGCAAGGATTGCCTGATACGCCCATGGCCAACAGCACGATCCGCGTCATCGCCGGAAATTTCATCACGGCCAAGCCGCTGGGCGTACTTGATGGCGTCGATATGCAGTACGCGGGCAGCGTGCGCAAGATCGATGCCGAAGGCATCAGAGCCCAGCTCAGTATTGGAAATATCGTCATTCTTTCGTGTCTGGGTGCCAGCCCGACCGGCGAAATCTTCAATCTGGCAATGGAGGAAGTTGCCGAGGCGACGTCAATAGCCATCGGTGCAGACAAGCTGATTTTCCTGACCGACAGTCAGGGCGTCACCAACAGCGATGGGAAACTCCTCGACGAAATGACTGCCGACATGGCCGGACACCTGATCACGACCGGCGAGTGGTTGTCTCCGGACATCAAACGCTATCTACCCTGCGCAGTGCGCGCCAGCCGCTCCGGTGTGGGCCGGGTACATCTGATCGGCTTCAATGAAGACGGGACGCTGCTACGCGAACTGTTTTCGCGCGATGGCGTGGGCACCATCATCACCCGCGAGTCGCTCGAAATCCTGCGTGATGCGCGGCCGGACGATATCAGCGGTCTGGTGGCCCTGATCCAGCCGCTCGAAGAAGACGGGTCGCTGGTGCGCCGTTCAAGGGAACTGCTCGAACGCGAAATTACCCGCTTCTCGGTGGTCGAGCACGATGGCCTGATCGTCGGCTGCGCGGCGCTCTACCCGTATGGCGACGACCAGGCCGAGCTGGCCTGCGTCGCCGTGCATCCGCATTATCGGCGCTGGGGTTATGGGGAGCAGTTGATGAAGCGCATCGAAACCCGCGCCCGGGCGGTAGGGATCAAGCGCCTGTTCGTGCTGACGACGGTGACCGCGCACTGGTTCAAGGAGCGTGGCTTTGTCGAGCAGTCAGTGGATCAGTTGCCGGCAGAAAAGCGCCTTGTCTATAACCTGCAGCGTCGTTCCAAGGTCTTTTCGAAATCGGTATGAGCTGTTGATGTTGTCGGGCACGGTATAATTAACAACTCTTTTGTCTAAGGAAATACTGAAGTATTTGTCATCCCCGCGCAGGCGGGGATCCAGAATGTAGATTTAACTGGCTTTGCATTTCCTTCGGTCACGTTCCCGCCTACGCGGGAACGACGGAAACAACTAAGTCAGCGTTTTTCTAACGCGGTTTTCGCTATATGGAGTCAAGTTCATGGCAAGAATGGTCAAATGCATCAAACTCGGCCGCGAGGCTGAAGCGCTCGATTTTCCACCCTATCCGGGGGCTCTCGGCAAACGGATCTATGAGAGCGTATCGAAGGAGGCCTGGCAGCAGTGGATCCGCATGCAGACCATGATCATCAACGAGAACCGTCTGAATCTGGCCGATGCCGCGCATCGCAAATATCTTGCCGAACAGATCGAGAAACACTTCTTCGGCAACGGTGCCGACCAGGTTCAGGGCTTTGTGCCACCGGGGGCTTGAGCGCCCCGGTTTACCGAAAACAAGGCTCCGCACGGAGCCTTGTTGTTTTGCGGCTGGTCAGTTCCGCTCCGGCAGTTGCAGTCCGAAAAAGAGGAGCAACCGTACAAATCGACGTTACGTGGTGGTCCGCTTCGACAAAAATGCTTAAGTTGTGAGCAGGGTGCCCCGGCAGAAATCAGTTGCCGGCAAGCTGCGCTTCAATTTCCTCGGCCGTGGCGTGGCGCACATTCAATCCTTTGACCATGTAGACCACATATTCGGCGATGTTGGTCGCATGGTCACCGATACGTTCGATGGCCTTGGCGATGGAAAGAATATCCAGCGATCGGGTGATGGTGCGCGGGTCTTCCATCATGTAGGTGATCAACTGGCGGGCCACGGCCTGATACTCCGAGTTGACCGACGCATCGAGATGCATCGCCTCGGTACCCAGGCTGACGTCCAGCCGGGCAAAGCCGTCAAGCGAGAGGCGCAGCATCTTCAACGCCGTGTCGGCCATATGCGTCAGTTCGACATTCAGCGTGCTGACGACCGGCTGCTTCGAAAGGGCGATGCCGAGGCGGGCGATTTTGCGTGCCTTGTCACCGACACGCTCAAGGTCGGCTATGGCCTTGAGGACGGAGACGATCATGCGCAGATCGATGGCCGTCGGCTGCCGCTTGGCGATGACCTGATTACACAGAGCATCGATTTCGATCTCCATCTGGTTGATGCGCTCATCGTCACGGATGACATTCTCAAGCAGCGGCTGATCGCCACTGTAGAGGCCTTCCATCGCCTTGCGCACCTGTTGTTCGGCCAGGCCGCCCATTTGCAGGACCCGCGTGCGCAGACTTTCGAGTTCAAGATCGAAATTCTTGGAAGTGTGGTCGCTCATGCTTCTTGCTCCGGAATGATTGGGCACGGGAATAGGGTTTCTTGAAGCTTACCCCGGGAAAGTTACAGTTATGTTTCAGTCTGCTTTCAGTGTCTGCACGCCCTGGCTCGTCCCGATCAGGCAGACATCGGCCGGGCGGTGGGCAAAGAGGCCGTTGCTAACTACGCCGACGATCTGGTTGATGCGCGTTTCAAGATCGACCGGGTCGACAATCTGCAATCCCTTAACGTCCAGGATCAGGTTTCCGTTGTCCGTGATGAAGCCCTCGCGAACCAACGGGATGCCGCCCAGCCGGGTCAGTTCGCGCGCAACATGCGCGCGTGCCATCGGGATGACTTCGACCGGCAGCGGAAACTTGCCGAGGACCTCGACCAGCTTTGATCCGTCAGCAATGCAGACAAACTTGGTGGCGACGGCGGAGACGATTTTCTCGCGCGTCAGGGCGCCACCCCCCCCTTTGATCATGTGCATCTCGACATTGATCTCGTCGGCGCCATCGATATAAACCGGAAGTTCGGTGATGTCGTTGAGGTCGAAGACCCTGATGCCGTGACCTTCCAGCCGTCGCTGGGTGTCTTCGGAACTGGCCACGGCCCCGGCGATCCTGTCCTTCATACCGGCCAGTGCCTCGATGAACAGCCGGGCGGTTGAACCCGTACCCACCCCGACAAGTTTGCCTTCGACCACATAGTTCAGTGCGGCACGCGCCACTGCCTGCTTGAGTTCGTCCTGCGTCATGAATTGCGTATCCGGTTGTTGATCATCGGCTGCCATTCTAACGAATTGGGCGCTGTGATGACAGGATATGTGTCGCCTGGCTAGTGCCGTGGGCCGGACGCACCGGCAAACGGCAGCCTGCCAGTCGGGAAATCGGAAATGTCACGGAAATGACATCGATTTGTAACGGATTCTGCGCAACATGCGCGGCATGCCGACAGTCCGCTCGATTTTCCTTTCTGATATCCATTTGGGCACGCGTGCCTGCCAGGCGGATCGTCTGCTCGAATTTCTGCGTAGTTATGTGGCCGAGAATGTATTTCTCGTCGGTGACATTGTCGACTTCTGGGCCATGCGCCGGAGCATCGTCTGGACCGCCGCACAGAACACCATTGTGCAGAAAATCCTCAAGCGTGCGCGGCGTGGCGAACGGGTGGTCTTCATCCCGGGCAACCACGACGAAGCCTTGCGCGATTACCTCGGAATTGCGTTCGGGGATATCGAGGTGGTTGGCGAATACGTGCATGAACTGGCTGACGGGCGCCGCTTCCTGCTACTGCATGGCGACGAGTTCGACCAGATTACCCGGCACCATCGCTGGGTCGCCGTACTCGGCGACGTCATGTATGACGTGCTGGTGCGCCTGAATTCTATCGTGTCGTTCATTCGCCGGCGTTTCGGCATGACCTGCTACTGGTCGCTGGCCGGTTACGCCAAACGGCGGGTGAAGAAAGCGCTGCAGTTCATCTTCGATTTCGAGGATGCTGCGCTGCGTGCGGCACGCCAGCGCGGTCTGGATGGCATCATCTGCGGTCATATCCACAGCGCCGTGATCCGCGAAATCGACGGGGTCAGTTATGTGAACTGCGGCGACTGGGTCGATAGTTGTACCGCCATCGTCGAGCACTTCGATGGTCGTCTTGAACTGATTGCCTGGGGCAGTACGGAATTGCTCCACAGCAACGAAAACATGGAGGAAGTGGCATGCGTGTCGTGATGGTTTCGGATGTCTATTTTCCCAGGATCAATGGCGTCTCAACCGCGATCCAGACTTATAGACAGGCCTTGCGGGCGCATGGCGTTGAAGTCAGCCTGGTGGCCCCCGACTATGGACAGCCTTGCGCCGAATCGTGGATTGCCCGCGTTCCTTCACGAGCGGTTCCGGGTGACCCGGAAGATAGACTGGTGCGTTGGGGGCGTATGCACGATGCCGTTGAACATGCGGTCGAGCAGGGCTGCGACCTGATTCATGTGCAGACGCCATTTGTTGCCCACTATGCCGGATGCAGTGCCGCACGCCGCTATGGATTGCCGGTGATTGCAACTTACCATACGCTGTTCGAGGAATACCTGAAACACTATGCGCCGCTGATTCCGGCGGCCTGGTTGCGTGCACTGGCGCGCCGCTTTTCCCGCCGGCAGTGCAACGCACTCGACGCCGTCATCGTACCGTCAAAGGCGATTCACCAACGGCTGAGCGGATACGGCGTGACCTCGCCAATGCATGTGCTGCCTACGGGCATCCCGATACAGACTGCAGCCAATTGCGGTCGATCATCGTTCCGCCTGCGCTTTGGCATCGACGAATCACGTCCGGTCGCGCTCTTTGTCGGCCGTGTGGCGCATGAAAAAAATATCGCTTTCCTGCTCGACGCGGTCGATCTGGCGCGCGAAGCGGTACCGGACATTCTGCTGCTGATTGCCGGAGAGGGGCCGGCGCTGCGCCAGCTTCGCCAGACCGTCGTTGATCGGGGGTTGCACGATAGCGTCC
Source organism: Accumulibacter sp. (assembly GCA_020049495.1). Lineage (GTDB taxonomy): Bacteria > Pseudomonadota > Gammaproteobacteria > Burkholderiales > Rhodocyclaceae > Propionivibrio. The sequence continues at coordinate 12,786 of JAIFKU010000099.1, read as the reverse complement.
AGTTCATCGGCTATCTCGATCGCCAGACGGAACTCCCTGACTGTTATGCGGCGGCAGACGTTTTTGCCTTTGCGTCGCGGACCGAGACCCAGGGGTTGGTTCTGCTCGAAGCAATGGCGGCCGGTCTGCCGGTGGTGGCGCTGGCTGAGATGGGAACGCTCGATATTCTCGGCGCAGGTCGCGGGGCGATCATCCCGGATGATAATCCCTATGCCTTTTCGCTGACGCTTGGCCGAGTTCTGCTCGATGCAGACTTGCGCAGTCGTCTGGCCGCGGACGGTCGCCTCTACGCCAGCGAGTGGTCGGATGATCGGCTCGCCGGAAAAATGGCGGAACTATACAGGCAGATCGTCGGCAAGCATTTCAGCCGTAGTGAGGCCGATTTCAATCTGTTGCCGCTCTGAGCAGAATGCATAAGCCTGAAATAAAGCCGGTATACTTGCCGGTTACTGTCGCTGGCAAGGAGAAGCCTGTGCTTGAGGAAAGCCCTTTCAAAGGGAAAACCGGTTTGCAACGCATATGGAATGCCTTGCATTATTCGCTGGCCGGCTTGCGTGCGGCTTTCAAGTGCGAAGATGCCTTTCGTCAGGAAGCGCTGCTCGCCGCGGTGCTGATCCCCGCAAGCTTTTTTCTGCCGGTGGGCGGACTCGGGCGTGCGCTGATGATTGCCAGCGTGCTGCTGGTGCTAATCGTTGAATTGCTCAATTCGGCGATTGAAGCCACTGTGGATAGGGTTTCACTGGATCGGCATCACCTTTCCAAACGCGCCAAGGATATTGGCAGCGCCGCTGTGCTGCTGACCTTGTTCAACGTGGCGCTGGTCTGGGCTTGCGTACTGCTCGGATCGTGAGGGCGATTCCGGGGCCGGCTGCGTTTACCGGAAGCTGGCCGGCCTGGCGGCCTTTTCCACCCGGTTACGTCCCAGGCGCTTGGCTTCGAGGAGTGCGTTGTCGGCGGCTTCGGTCAGGCTCTGCGCGGTGTCGAAATCCGGATAGGAGGCGATTCCGGCACTGAAGGTAGCGAACAGCGTGCCTTTCGGATGCGCGTGGGGCAGGGACGAGAAGTCCTTGCGGATACTGTCGATGACCAGTCTGGCTTTTTCCGGGCTGACATCCGGTAGCGCGATCAGGAACTCCTCGCCACCATAACGACCGATCATGTCCGATGCGCGCAGGCGCCCCTTGAGCAGCCAGGCCAGGCCGCGGATGACCTGATCGCCGACCGGATGGCCGTAGGTATCGTTGACCGATTTGAAAAGATCAATGTCGATCATGACCACTGTCAGCGCTCTGTGTGCCGTCATGTTTCCGGCCATGATCTTCAACTGGGATTTTGCCGCCGTGTGATTGAGCAGGGCGGTCAGGCCGTCGATCTGCGTCGAGCGCTGGGTTTCTCGGAAACGCTCGATTTTCGTCTTGACCACGGCCGCCAGAAGAACCGGGTTGAAGGGCTTGATCAGGAACTGGTCGCCGCCCAGGCGCAGAGCTTCAACCTGCATGCCGACATCGGATTCGCCCGACAGATAGACGATCGGCAAGGAGGTATAGGCCGACATCTGGCGCAGTACGCGCGTGGCCTCGACACCGTTGAAGCGCGGCATGTACATATCCATCAGGATCAGGTCGGGACGATAGGATTCAATAACATCGAGCAGTGCTCCGGGGTCGCGGATGGCATGGCTGTCGATGCCGTGTGCTGAAAGCGTGCGCTGGATCAGGGTTACGGCCACGCGCGAGTCTTCGACGACAAGCACGCGGAATTTTTCCGGCTCGTAGTGCTGAACGAGGTCGAGGACGCAATTGAGCACTCGCGACGAGCCCTCTTCTTGGGGTATCGTTTCATCGATACCCGAGCGCATCAGGGTGACAATGGTATCTATGGCCGGAAGCGCACCCAGATAGATCAACTGGCTGGCCATGCAGTGCTTGCGAATGCGGGCTATATAAGCGAGTTCTTCGGTATTCGATGACCGGGTTGGAGATGGGATGAACAGAACCGCCAGCGGCACATCGCCGGCGGGTTGTTGCCCGCCCCACTGCGTTTCATGGATCTGAAAACCAAAAAAATCGAGCTGTTTTCTGAGCGCTGCAGCCATTTCATGCATTTCGCTGGCCACGACAAGCCATACCGAACGCGGCTTGATCCATTCAGAGTCCGGAGTCTCTGTCGCATGATCATCGACACGGCGTTCGGCAACCGGCGGTCTTGATGCGGTAACGGCATCGAGCAGGGCATTGAGCTGTTCTTGCAAGACCTTGATGTCTTGCGCGCCGATCGGATGCGAAGCGGGTGTGCCGAGGCGGGTCAGCGCCAGATTCTCCAGTCCCTCACAGATACGCACCAGACCGGGCAGACGCATGCGGTTGAAGTACTCGGCCAGACTGTTGACGGCTACCGTGAATTCAATGAAATGCTCGAATGCCCCGCCAGAGACATAGTGCTCCCAGCGTGTTCGCAGCACGTAGATGCGATCATTGATGACGGATGGGGGAGGCTGAGCCATGATGGGTTATCAATAAGCGATCTGGCATTATCAGGGATGCAGCGATATTAGACAATGCTCCATTTAATGCAAAGGAGCAAGACTCTTCCCCGGCAGCCGTCTGATCATGTAATGCCCCCACAGACAAGGCCGGTGGGGGCATTGGGTCGTTCTTCCCTTATTTTTTCCTTGTTGGCGGGATGTCGGTGCAACTGCCGTGAGCGACTTCCGCCGCCAAGCCAATGGTTTCGCCGAGCGTCGGGTGCGGGTGGATGGTCTTGCCGATATCGATGGCATCGCAGCCCATCTCGATGGCCAGGCAGATTTCGCCGATCATGTCGCCGGCGGACGGGCCGACAACGGCGCCGCCGATGACGCGGTGCGTTGCCGCGTCAAAGATCAGCTTGGTGAAACCGTACTCGGCGCCGTTGGCGATGGCCCGTCCGGAAGCCGCCCAAGGGAATCTGGCGATTTCGATCGGGCGCCCCTCTCTTTTGGCCTGATCCTCGGTGGTGCCCACCCAGGCCACTTCCGGATGGGTATAGGCGACTCCGGGAATTACCGACGCATCAAATGCGGACTTGAATCCCGCCGCAACTTCAGCGGCGATGTGGGCTTCGTGCACGGCCTTGTGCGCCAGCATCGGGTTGCCGACGATGTCGCCGATGGCAAAGATGTGCGGCACATTGGTTCGCATCTGGGCATCGACGGTGATGAAGCCACGCTCGCTGATCGCGACCCCGGCCTTTTCGGCGGCAATTTTCCTGCCGTTCGGTGCGCGGCCGGCGGCCTGCAGGATCATGTCGTAGCGTACGGCGTCGGCTGAGGGGGCGTTGTCGCCCTCGAATTTGACCCACAGGCCGTCATCCCGGGCGTCCACCGCGACCGTTCTGGTTTTCAGCATGATGCGTTCGAAACGGTGCGCATTTTGCTTTTCCCAGACCTTGACGGCGTCGCGATCGGGGCCCTGCATCAGGGCGTCGAGCATTTCAACGATATCGACGCGGGCGCCGAGGGTGGAATAGACAGTCGCCATTTCCAGTCCGATGATACCGCCGCCGATGACCAGCATTTTCTTCGGCACTAAGCGCAGTTCGAGGGCTCCGGTCGAGTCGACGATACGCGGGTCGCGCGGGATGAAGGGCAGATGCATTGCCGCCGAGCCGGCGGCAATGATGCACTTCTGGAAGCGGATCACTTTCCTGACACCAGTCTTGTCCTGGGCGGCGCCGTCGGTCAGTTCGACCTCGATGTGATTGGCGTCGAGGAAACTGCCGTAGCCGCGCACGATGTCGACCTTGCGCCCCTTGGCCATGCCAACCAGACCGCCGGTCAGTTTGCCGACGACCTTGTCCTTGTGCGCGCGCAGCCTGTCGAGGTCGATCTGCGGAGCGACATAGGTAATGCCGCTATCCGTCATGTGCGCTGTTTCGTCGATGACGGCGGTGACGTGCAGCAGCGCCTTGGACGGAATGCAGCCGACGTTCAGGCAGACGCCGCCGAGCGTGGCGTAGCGCTCGACGATCACCGTCTTCAGGCCGAGGTCGGCCGAGCGGAAAGCTGCCGAGTAACCGCCGGGGCCGGCCCCGAGGACGAGCATTTCGCACTCAAGATCAGCGAGAAGTGAGGGGTTAGGAGTGAGGAGCGGAGCCGTGGGTGCTTGTGGAGCCGGAGTTGTTGACTCCTTACTCTTCACTCCTTTCTCCTCACTGGCCACTTCAGCGGCCTCGATGAGCGCGACAATCGACCCTTCGGATACCTTGTCGCCGACCTTGACCCGGAGTTCCTTGAGTACGCCGCCGGCCGGACTGGGGATATCGATCGTCGCCTTGTCGGATTCGAGCGTCACGAGGGCGTCCTCGGCCTCGACGGTCTCACCCGGCCTGACGCACAGCTCGATTACCGGAACGTCCTTGAAGTCGCCGATATCCGGGACCTTTACTTCAATCATCTGACTCATCCGTGTCTCCCGATCAGACCAGCGCGCGCCGCATGTCGGCCAGAAGCTGCGCGACATAGACATTGAAACGCGTGCCCATGGCCCCATCGATGACGCGGTGGTCGGCAGACAACGACAGCGGCAGGATCAGGCGGGGAACAAAGGCCTGGCCGTTCCAGACCGGTTTCATCACTGATTTGCTGACGCCGAGAATCGCCACTTCCGGAGCGTTGACGATGGGCGAGAAACTGGTTCCGCCGATGCCGCCGACACTGGAGACGGTGAAGCAGGCACCGGACATTTCCGCCGGAGTGAGCTTGCCCTCACGCGCCTTTTTGGAGAGTTCGCCGCATTCGACGGCGATCTGGCTGACCGATTTCTGGTCGACATTCTTGATCACCGGAACGACCAGGCCGTTGGGCGTGTCGGCAGCAAAGGCGATGTTGAAATATTTTTTCAGCACCAGGGTATCACCATCAAGCGAGCTGTTGAATTCCGGGAATTTCCTGAGCGCCAGTTCGCAGGCCTTGATGACGAAGGCGAGCATGGTGATCCTCGGGCCCGCTTTTTCGTTCTCCTTGTTCAGCGCCAGGCGGAAGGCTTCGAGTTCGGTGATGTCGGCGTCATCATGGTAGGTCACTGCCGGGATCATCACCCAGTTGCGTGCAAGATTCTGGCCGGAGATTTTCCTGATGCGGGCAAGCGCCTGCACCTCGATCGCCCCGAACTTGGCAAAATCGACCTTCGGCCAGGGCAGCAGATCAAGCCCGCCACCCAGCGCGGCCCCCGTGCCTGCCGGCGCGGCCGGAACACCTTGCATCACCCCCTTGATGAAGGCGCTGACGTCTTCCTTGAGAATGCGTCCTTTTTGTCCGCTGGCCGGAACCCGCGACAGATCGACACCCAGTTCGCGGGCGAACAAGCGCACGGAGGGCGTGGCGTGGGTGTTTGATGCGGTGAGGCGTGAGGGGTGAGGAGTGAGGAGTGGGGCCTGCACAGCCGGCACGGGCAGGGGTTGAACTGCCGGCGCTGGAGTCGTGGGCAGCGGAGTTGCCTCAATTCTTAACTCCTCGCTCTTGACCCCTTTCTCTTTACTGGCACTCGATGGCTCGACGAGAGCCACAACAGTGCCTTCCGATATCCTGTCACCGAGGGCAACGCGGATCTCCTTGACGACACCGGCGGCCGATGAAGGAACGTCCATCGTTGCCTTTTCCGATTCGAGCGTGACCAGTGCCGCATCGATGTCGACGTGATCACCGACCTGGACGCAGATTTCGATGACCGGTATGGCGGAAAAATCGCCGATGTCCGGAACCCTGATTTCAATTAGCTGGCTCATGAAACGCTCCCTCAAACCGTGACCGGGTTCGGCTTGTTGATGTCGATTCCGTACTTGGCAATCGCCTCGGCAACCTTGTTGCGCTCGATGCTGCCTTCGTCGGCCAGCGCCTTGAGTGCGGCGATGGTGACCCAGCGGCGATCGACCTCGAAGAAGTGGCGCAGCTTCTCGCGCGTGTCCGAGCGGCCAAAGCCGTCGGTACCCAGGGTGACGTAGCGACGGTTGATGAAAGGCCGGATCTGTTCGGCATACAGGCGCACGTAGTCGGTGGCTGCAATGATCGGGCCGCGTGTGTCGTTAAGGCAGTTTTCGACGTGCGAGAGTTTTTGTTTCGCGGTCGGGTTGAGCATGTTCCAGCGGGCAACATCGTTGCCATCACGCGCCAGTTCGTTGAAGCCCGGGCAGCCCCACAGGTCGGCGTCGACGCCCCAGTCGTTCTTGAGCAGTTCGGCGGCGGCAATGACTTCGCGGAAAATCGTGCCGGAACCGAGCAGTTGCACGCGCGGCGCGGCCTGCTTGCCGTCCGAGACCTGGCCTTTCTTCAGCAGGTACATGCCCCTGATGATGTCGGCTTCGGCGCCGACCGGCATTTCCGGATGTTCGTAGTTCTCGTTCATTACCGTGATATAGTAATAAATGTCTTCCTGTTCCTGGAACATGCGGCGCATGCCGTCCTGCATGATCACCGCGATTTCGAAGGCGAAGGTCGGGTCGTAGCTGATGCAGCTCGGGATCAGGCCGGAAAGAATCAGCGAATGGCCGTCTTCGTGCTGCAGGCCTTCACCGTTGAGCGTGGTACGACCGGCCGTGCCGCCGATCAGGAAACCGCGGGCACGCTGGTCGGCCGCCGCCCAGTACAGGTCCATGGTGCGTTGCAGGCCGAACATCGAATAACAGATGTAGAAAGGAATCATCTGCTCGTTATGCACCGAGTAGGCCGTCGCTGCTGCAATCCAGTCGCTCATCGCACCGGCTTCATTGATGCCCTCCTGCAGCACCTGGCCGCTCTTCGATTCCTTGTAGAACATCAACTGGTCGTGGTCTTCGGGCACGTAGTTCTGGCCTTGCTGATTCCAGATGCCGATCTGGCGGAACAGGCCTTCCATGCCGAAGGTCCGTGATTCATCGGGGACGATGGGCACCACGCGTTTGCCGATCTGCTTGTCCTTGAGCAGGATGTTGAGCAGGCGCACGATGGCCATCGTGGTCGAGATTTCACGCCCTTCGCCGGAGGACTTGAGCAAGGTCTCAAAGGCCGAAAGCGGGGGGATTTCAAGTGCGGCGGCCTTGTCCAGACGGCGGGTGAGGAAACCGCCCAGCGCTTGCCGGCGCTCGTGCATGTATTTGAGTTCGGCCGAACCTTCGGCAAACTTGAGGAAGGGCAATGCGTCAATCTGGTCATCCGGTACCGGCAGCTTGAAGCGGTCGCGGAAAGCCATGATTGCGTTCTTGTCGAGCTTCTTCTGCTGGTGCGAGATGTTCATGCCCTCGCCGGCTTCGCCCATGCCGTAACCCTTGACCGTCTTGGCCAGGATCAGGGTCGGTTGTCCCTTGTGCTCAACGGCTGCCTTGAAGGCGTTGAATATCTTGAAGATGTCGTGGCCGCCGCGATTGAGCAGCCAGACGTCGGCATCGGTCAGGTCGGCGACCATTTCCTTGAGTTCGGGCGTGTTGAAGAAATGCTCGCGAACGTAAGCGCCGTTCTTGGACTTGTAAGTCTGGTATTCACCGTCGACGGCTTCCATCATACGTTTCTTCAGGATGCCCTTCTTGTCGCGTTCGAACAGCATGTCCCAGTGGCGTCCCCAGACCAGCTTGATGACATTCCAGCCGGCCCCGCGGAAGGTGCCCTCGAGTTCCTGGATGATCTTGCCATTTCCCCGCACCGGACCGTCAAGGCGCTGCAGGTTGCAGTTGATGACGAAAATCAGGTTGTCCAGCCTTTCGCGCGAGGCCATGCCGATGGCGCCGAGCGCTTCGACTTCGTCGGTTTCGCCGTCACCAAGGAAAGCCCATACCTTGCGATCCTTGGCGTCGATGAAACCGCGACTTTCCATGTACTTCATGAAACGGGCCTGATAAATGGCCTGAATCGGCCCCAGTCCCATCGAGACGGTCGGAAAACGCCAGAAATCAGGCATCAGCCAGGGGTGCGGGTAGGAGGACAGGCCTTTGCCGTCGACTTCCTGGCGGAAATTGTCGACCTGCTCATCGGAGAGTCGGCCCATCAGGTGGGCTCGGGCATAGACGCCGGGGATCGAGTGCCCCTGGAAGAAAACCAGGTCGCCGCCGTGCTGTTCGGTCTGCGCCCGCCAGAACCAGTTGAAACCGACGTCGTAAAGCGCGGCGGAGGAGGCGAACGAGGCGATGTGGCCACCGACATTGGTGTCACGATTGGCACGGACGACCATGGCCATGGCGTTCCAGCGGATGTAGTTGCGGATCCGGATTTCGATGTCGGTGTCGCCCGGATACTTGGCTTGCCGATCAACCGGAATCGTGTTGATATATTCCGTCGTCGCGCTGTAAGGAATGTCGATGCCCTCTTCACGCGCCTGCGCAATCATATGCTGGATCAGGAAGTGGGCACGGTCTGTCCCTTCGTGCTCGATCACGCCGGTCAGGGCATCCTGCCATTCGCGTGTTTCTTGAGGGTCGGTGTCGTCGATCGCCGACGCCGGGTTGTTTTCTTGAGCTGCGGCCATGGACTGTCTCCTAATCAGCAGATTGATGGTTTGCCTTTAGTCCATTATGGACTAAATCGGCGCGGTGAAGATGTTGCCGAACGCAGTAAAGGCGTAGTGCATCAATCTCAAGGTAATACCACATAGTAAAATACGATACCGTATAGTGCAATAATGAACGGTTCCCATACGACTCGGATTTTCGACTCTGGTTCAATTGAACCGATTGTCAAGCGAGAATGTTACATGATTAACGCATGTCTTTGACGGCAACCCGGCCTAATTGATGGCCGGGACACCCGCGGCATGACAGCGTTTGCGTAGATGCTGGCGCCTTCGCATCCGGCACAAACCAAGCCAGGAGTGTTGATCGATGCCCGGCCAATGAAAAGGCATGGGCGATGTGCAATTGCATTATTCGCCCCGTCTTGCCGGTATACTCCGTCCTGTAGGCCTCGACCGGGGCCTGGATTTTCTCGCCGTGTCTCGCCGGACGGTGTGTCGAAACGAAGTTCGAACTCATTGCGGAGTATTGATGAAGTACCGATTGATTGCCCTGGATCTTGACGGGACGCTGCTGGACAGCCATTTGCAGATTCGCCGCGCGACAGTAGACGCATTGAATCGCGTGCGCTCTCAAGGCGTTCAGGTGATGATCGTCACCGGTCGCCATCACGTGGCGGCCTATCCCTACTGGCATCAACTTGGTCTTGAACTGCCCGGCATCTGCTGCAATGGGGCCTACCTCTACGATTACCGTACGCGCCAGGCGCTGGCCAGCGACCCGCTGACCCTGGATGAAGCACGCAGTCTGCTGCAACTGGTGCGTAAGCACAAAATTTTCACCATGGTTTATGATCAGGACTTCATGGCCTATGAAAACAAAGACCCCCATCTGCGCAGACTGCTCGCCTGGTCAGCGACTCTGCCAGTGGAGGTGCGTCCCCGCATCGATCAGGTGGACTCCTTTGAGCGGCTGCTGGAAGAGCTCACAACGATCTGGAAGTTCACCTCGGCTTGCGACAACGAGCCGGCCATGCAGGCCTTCATCGCGGATATTGAACAAAACCTGGGCCTGAGTTGCGAGTGGTCGGGCAATGGTCGTCTGGATATCACTCACGCCGGCAACAGCAAGGCTAATCGTCTGGCGCAGTGGATTGCCGAACAAGGCATTGCCTACCATGAGGTACTGGCCATCGGCGACCAGCAGAACGACATGGACATGCTGCGCGCAGCGGGTATGGGTGTGGCTATGGGCAACAGTCTGGCCGAGGTTCAGTCCTGTGCCAACTGGGTTACTGGCAGCAATGACAGCGACGGAATCGCTGACGTTCTGCAGCAGTTTGTACTGACACCCGGATAGCATCCGTATAAAATTTATGGTTTGCGTTCAGCCCTGATGCACAAGACGCTTCAGTGGCTATCTGCCAACATGAATGATTCATTTCGAATAACCGATGGAGTAACAAAATGACAACACAGCTTTCGCTGGCCAATGCGATTCGAGTATTGGCGATGGATGGTGTACAGGCGGCCAATTCCGGGCATCCGGGGGCGCCGATGGGTATGGCTGAAATGGCCGTGGCCCTATGGACGCGGCACCTCAAGCACAACCCGGCCGACCCCAAGTGGCCCAACCGCGACCGTTTCGTTCTTTCCAACGGCCACGGCTCGATGCTGCTCTACGCCCTGCTACACCTGACCGGCTACGCCCTGCCGCTCGACGAACTGAAGAAATTCCGCCAACTTCACAGCAAGACCCCAGGCCATCCCGAATACGGCCACACCGCCGGCGTCGAAACGACCACCGGCCCGCTCGGACAGGGCCTGGGCAACGCCGTCGGCTTCGCCCTGGCCGAACAGCTTCTTGCCGCCGAATTCAACCGCGATGGTTTCCCCATCGTCGACCACTACAGCTACGCGTTCATGGGCGACGGTTGCCTGATGGAAGGCATCTCGCACGAAGTCTGCTCGCTCGCCGGCACCTGGAAACTTGCCAAGCTGATCGCCTTTTACGACGATAACGGCATTTCCATCGACGGCCACGTGAGCGGCTGGTTTGCCGACGACACCCCCAAGCGCTTTGAAGCCTACGGCTGGAACGTCATCCGCAATGTCGACGGCCATGACATCGACGCCGTCGATCTGGCCATCCGCACCGCCAAGCTGCAGAACGACAGGCCGACCCTGATCTGCTGCAAGACCATCATCGGCAAAGGCTCGCCCAACAAGGCCGGGACCCACGACGTACACGGTTCCCCTCTGGGCAAGGACGAAATCGCCGCCACCCGGGCGGCCCTCGGCATCACAGAAGGCGCCTTCGAAATACCCGACGCCGTGCGCGCCCTGTGGAATGCCAGAGAGGCTGGCACCCGGCGCCAGGCCGAATGGGACACCCTGTTCGCCGCCTATCGCCTGGCTCATCCCGAACTCGCCGCCGAGTTCATGCGCCGCAGCCAAGGCGAACTGCACCCCGAATTCGCCACCCAGGCCGCCACCGCCTTGCGTGCCATCGTCGACAAGGGCGAGGTCATCGCTTCGCGCAAGGCCTCACAGAACGCCATCCAGGCTCTGGCGCCCAGCGTTCCTGAATTCATCGGCGGCTCCGCCGACCTGGCTCCGTCCAACCTGACGCAGTGGAAAGGCTGCCGCGACCTGCATCCGGAAACCATGGACGCGGGCGGCAACTACATCCATTACGGCGTGCGTGAATTCGGCATGGCCGTGATCATGAACGGTCTGGTCCTGCACGGTGGCTTCCGCCCCTTCGGCGGCACCTTCCTGATGTTCTCCGAATACGCTCGCAATGCCATCCGCATGGCCGCGCTGATGCGCATCAACCCGATCTACGTATTCACCCACGACTCCATCGGTGTTGGCGAAGACGGCCCGACGCACCAGCCGGTCGAACAGACCGCCACTCTGCGCATGGTCCCCAACCTCGACGTCTGGCGCCCGTGCGACAGCGTCGAAACCTTCGTCGCCTGGCAGACGGCCCTCGAACACAAATCTACGCCGACGGCCCTGATCCTCACCCGCCAGAACCTGCCGCATCAGGCCCGCGATGCTGACCAGCTCAAGGCCATCCGCAAAGGGGGCTACATCCTCAAGGACTGTCCCGGCACGGCGCAGGCGGTGATTATCGCCACCGGCTCGGAAATCGGTCTGGCCATCAGCGCGCAACAGATGCTGGCGGAAAAGGGCATTGCCGTACGCGTGGTCTCAATGCCCTCGAACTTCCTGTTCGATGCGCAGGACGCCGCCTACCGTGACGTGGTGCTGCCGCGCGGCATCCCGCGCGTGGCGGTGGAGGCCGGGGTCACCGGCTACTGGCGCCAGTATGTCGGTCTGGAGGGTGCGGTGGTCGGCATCGATCGATTCGGCGAGTGCGGACCGGCCGCTCAGGTCTTCGAGTTCCTCGGGATCACCGCGGCCAGGGTCGCCGCCGCTGTCGAAGGCGTCATCGCGCGCTGATCGGCATTGTTCGTTAAACCCGACCAAAGGCCCGTGCTTAACCACGGGTCTTTTCCCATCCGGCAGTAAGGTGTAGTCAAACGCTCATGCCTGTCATTTCCATCTGCCTGAGTCCCGGACTCCAGCGCTCGGTCACCATCGATTCGCTGGCCCTGGGGGAAGTTAACCGCTTGCAAAGTGTCGTTATTGATGTGGCCGGCAAGGGCGTCAATGTCTGCCGGGTCTTGCAAAGACTCGGGGTTGAAGTCTTCTGCCTGGCTCAGGGCGGGAGCAACGCGGACGAGATTATGGCACTGGCCGGGCAGGGAGGCCTGGATCTCCGCCTTGTTCCCGCGACCGGTCGCTTGCGCACCTGCACTTCGATCATTGAAATGCACCATGCCGCCGGCCGCCGGGTGACTGAACTCGTCGAACCAACTTCGCCAGTCGATGATGACTGTGTCAGTCAGATGACAGAAATGCTGCAACAGCAGTTGCCTGCGGCAACGGCCTGCGTGATTGCCGGGTCGATGGCTCCCGGTTTCCCAGCCGGCTACCAGACCCGATTGGCCAATATGGCCCGGGAATCCGGTGTCCCTGTCATTCTCGACCTGCAGGGTGCTCCCCTGCGCCAAGCCATATCCGCTCGGCCGGCCGTGGTCAAGATCAATCTGGCTGAATTCGTTGCCAGCTTTCTCGCTGACCGGTTCTCGGGCGGTGAGCATGGCGGTGAACTGGCGGCCTCCGTAATCCCCACAGCCCTGATGGATGCAGTGGCTGGGGTATCGCGCAGTCATCAGACGATCTTTGTGCTGACCCGTGGCCCCAACAGCATTCTGCTGGCCCGGGGTGGAGAATTGCGCATCATCCCGGTACCTCTGCTTGC
>JAIFKU010000066.1 GCA_020049495.1 Accumulibacter sp. | reverse complement strand
CGCAAGGGTTCAATCTCGACAAAGACGGGGTTCAGTCCCATGCTTCCTCCACGGCAAACAATGATGTAAACGAATACGAGCGGCGTCTGCAGTTTTCCCGAGACTAGCCAGAAACGGGGTTGATCTGGCAAGCAGGCCATCCCATACCGACACCCAGATCCGCTAGCAAAACATGAACGCCAGCCAGGCGGGGTCATCGGCAAAGACCAGCAGCACGTAGCTGCCAATGCGAATCCCCCAGAACTCAAGACGAAAAACCATCTCATTCCAACTCATGGGTCCAGTTTACCCGATTGACGCCACCCATGCCTGATTGCAATTTACCGAGTCAGGTGGATCGCTTGTAAGCGTCCGTCATTCATGGCTTTCAGCAATTCCCATTGCTCGTTCGAGCGGGCAATAGTGATACCATATACACTGTTTTTCTGAACAACTTAATCGTGCTGGCAGGCTGCACCCCCACTGGAGATTTTCATGAAAGCGCTCGTACTCGAAGAATATAACAAGCTGGTCTATAAGGACGTTCCCGATCCCGTCCTGCGGGATGATAACGACATTCTGGTGCGGGTGCGCGCCTCCTCGATCTGCGGCTCCGACGTTCACGGCATCGACGGATCGACCGGCCGCCGCCAGCCGCCGATCATCATGGGCCACGAAGCCTCGGGCGAAATCATCGACGTCGGCAAGGGCGTTACCCGCTTCCGTATCGGCGAGCGCATCACCTTCGACTCGACCGAATACTGCGGCAAGTGCTTCTACTGCCGCCGCGGCCAGACCAACCTCTGCGACAACCGCCAGGTCCTCGGCGTCTCGTGTACCGAATACAGCCGCTCGGGTACCTTCGCCGAATATGTCGTGATCCCCGAACACATTGCCTACGCCCTGCCCGACGGGCTCGATTACATCGACGCCTCGCTGGCCGAACCGGCGGCGGTGGCCGCCCACGCTCTGGCCATCACCCCGGTCGCCCTTGGTGACTCCTTCGTCGTCGTCGGTACCGGCCTGATCGGACTGCTGCTGCTGCAGATCCTGCGCACCAGCACCTCCGGCCTGGTCATCGGCCTCGACACCGACCCGTCGCGCCGGGAAAGCGCCCTGCGCTTCGGCGCCGATGCCGTATTCGATCCGGCCGCGCCCGACAGCCTGGCCAAGATCCGTGCGCTGACCTCGGGACGCGGCGTTGACCACGCCATCGAAGCTGTCGGCGCCACTGCTCCGATCCGCACCGCGATCGACGCCGTACGCAAGGGCGGCAGCGTGACCCTGGTCGGCAATTTCAGCCCGAAGGTCGAGATCCCGCTGCAACTCATCATTACCCGCCAGATCGCCCTGTACGGGTCCTGCGCGATGTCCGACGAATACCCGCTGGTGCTCGACCTGATGGCGCGCAAGAAGATCGACGCCCGCGCCATCGTCAGTGCTATCGCCCCGCTGGCCGACGGCGAAGTCTGGTTCAAGCGCCTCTACAATCGCGAACCGGGATTACTCAAGGTCGTTCTGCAACCCTGAAGCAGGCTCTGAGCGCACGTACTTCGAAGCGGACTCTTTCGAGTTCACGGCCCTTGGCATCGGCCAGGGCCCTGGACTCGGCGAGGCGCACCACGCTCATACCGGAACCGGCCAGAAAGCATTCCTGTCGTGTCGCTGAGTCAGATTATTGCTTTCCGGGGTGAAAAAGGGATTTGCACGTGACCTGCCGCGCATTCTCATATTGATCGCTGGACTGCTGGCATATTTCCCGATGCGCCCGACTTTTTAGCTGTCCTCAACGACTGCTCTGCCGCAGAGGTGACTGCAGTTGTTAACGCGTTAAGTACGGCCGAATCAAGATTCCAGCAATGCCAATAGAGATTGACGCTCATCGCAGCGGACGGCGCAAGGTTGGTCAATTGTCCTGTCGCAAGATACGGGCGCGCCAGCAGTTCGGGGATCACGCTGGCACCCCATCCGGCCAGCACCGCTCGTACCTGCCCTTCCGAGCTGGGAACAAAGCACTGGTTAAGACTGACTTGTTTCAAACGCAATGCGTGGCTGACAAACTCGGCCTGCAAGTCATCCTTGCGGTTGAAGGCGACGAACGGCAGCTTGCGAAAGCTGTGCGCGGACAGCCCGCCCGGACAGAATCGTTCGATCGCCGACGGACTGGCAACGGCCACATAGTCCATGGCACCGAGAGAAACGACCTTGCAGCCACGCAGCGCCTGCTTGAGTGTTGTCACGCAGCCGAGGACCTGTCCTTCGCGTAGCCAGTCCTGTGTGAAATCCTGATCGTCGGTAATGATTTCCAGTGGCAAGCCCTGCCGGACCAGCACATCGAAAGCGGGCAACGCCCAGGTGGCGATGCTGTCGGCGTTGACCGCTATGGAGACCCGGTCTTCCTCGCGTGCGCTGCCGCTTGCCCCGGGGCTGAGCTTGCGCAGGTCGTGTTCAAGGTCGGTATGCAGCAGGCGCATCTGCATCGTGTGCTTGAGCAGAAGGCGTCCAGCCGGGGTCGGTTTGAGCGGGCGTCCGCGCACCAGCAGTACCGTTCCGGCCAGCGTCTCAAGTGTGCGGAGTCGCTGCGAGACGGCGGATTGGGTTATCGAAAGGCGTGCCGCAGCTTTCTCGAAGCCACCTTCTTCGATAATGGCAGCCAGGCATTCCAGAAGATCCGGGGTGAAGGCATTCATGGTTTTCTTCAGCTTGCATGAGAGGTAGCAATAATATTAGCAAGTCTTATCAAACAAAAATATAGTTAATATTTCTGTTATTTTCAATGGGCTTGGATAAAACTCCGTACAGCGCAATTTTGATCACCATACGGAAGAGACTGCAATGAAGATTGGCGTACCAAAGGAAATCAAGAACCATGAATATCGCGTCGGCCTGACACCGGCCAGCGTTCGCGAACTGACTTCGCGCGGCCACAGTGTGCTGGTCCAGACCGGCGCCGGCCTCTCCATTGGTCTGACCAACGAGGAGTATGTGGCTGCCGGCGCCGAACTGACGCCCGATGCGGCGACGATCTTTGCCCAGTCGGAGATGATCGTCAAGGTCAAGGAACCACAGCCGCAGGAATGCGCGATGCTGCGACCGGGCCAGATTTTGTACACCTATCTGCACCTTGCGCCCGATCCCGAACAGACCAAAGCGCTGGTCAAGTCCGGTGCCATCTGCATCGCCTATGAAACCATAACCGGGCCGGGCAATAGCCTGCCTCTGCTGGCGCCGATGAGTGAAGTGGCCGGGCGCATGGCCGTTCAGGCGGGTGCCGCGCACCTTGAAAAATCCAAGGGCGGCATGGGCATCCTGCTCGGTGGTGTGCCGGGCGTGGCGGCCAGCCATGTGGTGATCATCGGTGCCGGCGTAGTCGGCACCAATGCCTTACAAATGGCCATCGGCATGGGCGCACGCGTTACTGTGATCGACAAGAGTGTCGATCGTCTGCGTCAGCTCGATCTGGTTTTCGGCAATCGCATCAACACCATGTTCTCCAATGCGCACAGTATTGAAGTGGCCGTGCTGGATGCCGATCTGGTGATCGGTGGCGTGCTCATTCCGGGTGCGGCTGCGCCCAAGCTGGTGACGGCGGACATGATCAGGCGCATGAAGCCGGGTGCGGTCGTGGTCGATGTAGCCATTGATCAGGGCGGCTGTTTCGAGACTTCGCACGCGACGACTCACGCCGACCCGACCTTTGTCGTCGATGGTGTGGTGCATTACTGCGTGGCCAACATGCCTGGGGCTGTTGCACGGACGTCGACCTTCGCCCTGAACAACGCCACCATCGGGCATGCCATCGCGCTGGCCGACAAGGGCTGGAAGAAGGCGCTCAAGGAGTGCGTCCATCTCAGGAATGGACTGAATGTGGCCGAAGGCAAAGTGACCTACGAAGCGGTCGCAAAAGACCTGGGGTACGACTACGTGAATGCTGATACGTTGCTGGGCTGAGGTTTGAGTCGGTGCAGGGGTGCTTATCGATCCTGCACCGCGTGAATTCTCTTCGCTGTTAATTTGTAATGGTTAATTTTTTTGACGCGATTTTCAAGACGGTTGATGGGTTTGCATATCGTGGCAAGGCAAGGCATAATCGGCGCGTGAATCATCTGTCCAGTTGTCCTACAGCATAGATGCATTTTGTTTTCTGTTTTTTCTTAAACTCAACATTGAACTGATTTCTGTTTTTTTTCTAATCAAATGTCCGACAACAGGACAGAAGCAGTACAGATAAATAGGAGCGGTCGAATGAAAAGTATTGCAGACAGTGCGCTGTGCCGTACCATCAGTGCCGTCCAGAACACCATCGTTCTGGGGTTGTTGGTCATCATTCCTGTTCTGGTGACCGTTCAGGTCATCCTCCGCTACGTCTTGAATCTCCCGCTGATGGGCATCGAAGAGATTCTTCTCTTCCCTGCCATCTGGCTTTACTTTCTGGGTGGCAGCATGGCGTCCAGGGCACAGAATCACATCGACTGCGGCGTACTTGTGCTCTACATCAAAAAAGAGAAGAGTCTTGCGCTGTTCAAACTGGTGCGTATGGTGATTTCCGTGTTTTTCGGATGCTGGGCGGCCTACTGGGCGTTCTGGTTCTTCTCGTACTCGCTCAACAAATGGAAATTGAGCGACCTGCTCTACTTCCCGATGTTCTTTGCTGAAAGTGCGCTCTTTATCGGCATCGTACTCATGGTGTTCTTCTCGGTTGTTGAGTTGATAGACCGGATCAACGATTACAAACTTGCATTACAACATCAGAAGCAGAAATAGGGGAAAAACATGGATATGTTAACGATCGTTGCGCTGGACGTAGCCCTGCTTGTTTTTCTCCTCATGATGAGCGTACCGTTGCCCTGGTGTTTTGCCGGAGCACTCAGTTTCATGGCCGTCCTTGGCGGCGCCTCAATGAAGAGCATGATGCTGTGGGGATTCAATCAGACCATCGGGCTCATTCTGCTCGGCAGCCCGTTGTTCATTCTGGCCGGCATGTTGATTGGGGCGAGTGGCATTGCCAAATACCTGCTTGATTTTGTCGATATCTTTGTCGGGCGGATCAGGGGCGGGATTGGTGCTGTTGCTGTTCTCACCTGCGGCATCATCGGAGCCATTTCGGGCTCCGGTTTTACTGGCGTAGCGGCTACTGGACCAATCCTGATTCCGCGTATGGTCGATCAAGGCTATCCGCGAGGTTATGCGACGGCATTGGTGACGGTCTCCTCAATTCTGGGGCTGCTGATTCCACCGAGCATCGTGATGATTTTTTACGGATGGGTGACAGAGACCTCGATTCTTGCTGGTTTTCTCTCCACTGTCGGTCCCGGCATTTGCGTCATCATCATGTTCTGCTCGATCAACTTCATCTGGGCGCGCAAGTTTGACTTGAAGCTGACCGAACTGTTGCCGAAGGCTGAACAGCGGGCGAAAAACGTCAAGGCGACGGTCTGGGTTGTGCCGGCACTACTGTTGCCCTTCATCATCCTCGGCGGCATCTACGGCGGCGTGTTTACACCGACCGAAGCGGCGGCTGTAGGTGGCGTGGTTGCGGTACCCATTGGGTTCTTCGTCTATAAGGAACTGAGCGGCAAGAAGATGGTGACGCTGGGTATCGAAGCCGGGCAGTCAATCGGTTCGATCATGACCATGATCTTCTTCACCCTGATGCTCAGTCAGACTTACGTGCTGTTGCAAGTGCCGCAGGCACTGATCGATATCGTCATGGGGATCACCAAGGACCCGTTCTGGATCCTGATCATGGTCAACCTGCTGTTGTTCGTCGTCGGCATGATCGTCAATGACATTACCGGCATGATTCTGGTGGCCCCGCTGCTGTTACCGCTGATGAAAACGATTGGCGTTGATCCGATTCACTTTGCCGCGATCATGGGCGTCAATCTGGCCATGGGTGGCGTCACGCCCCCGTACGCCAGCATTCTCTACCTCGGCATGCGGGTCGGCAAATGCGAGTTCTCTGAAATCCTGGGGCCAACCATGATCTTCCTGATTTTTGGTTACGTACCGGTGGTTTTCCTGACTACCTACTGGCCGGATCTGTGTTTGTGGTTACCGCGTATGGCAGGGCTGGTTCAATAGTCGAGCGAGGGCTTCCCCTTCGCTTTTTCTTTCGTCGTCAAGCAACAAGGAGAATCATATGAAATTGAGTCAATTAGGAATTACCCTCGCCACTGTGCTGGTCATGGCGACTTCGACCGTTTGCGCACAAACGACGTTCAAGTTGGGGCATGTCCGTCCTCTCGGCACGCCGACAGATGTTGATATGCAGGCTTTTGCCGCCGAAGTGGCCAAGGGTACCAGCGGCCGTTTGACGATCAAGCTTTTCCCGGCCAGCCAGTTGGGTAACTACACGGTAGTTCAGGAACGCGTTGGTCTGGGCGACGTCGAAATGCAGCTTGCGCCTGTCGGTACCAATGTCACCAAGGCTCTTGGCATTGTCACCGCTCCTTACATCGTCGAAACCTTTGAACAGATTCCCGTGGTCTTTGACCACAAAGGCAAGATGATGACCGCCGTTGACAAGCTGTTCGAAAAAGAAGGCATCAAGGTGCTCGGTCTGTATCCGAAGTATTTTGGCGGCGTGGCACTCTCCAAGATGCCGAATGATCCGAAAGGCACCGGCAACAAAGGCATGAAGGTTCGAGTACCGGGCATCAAGTCCTTTGAGAAGACGGCCGAAGCACTGGGGTATCAGGCGACACCGATTGCCTTCTCCGAGGCGTTTACCTCCTGGCAGACAGGCATTGTTGACGGTGCCATCGGCTCGGGTGCCGAAGGCTACTGGGGAAGTTTCAAGGATTTGACCAAGGTTTACCTGCCGACCAACAGCCACCTCGAAATGTGGTTCCTTTATGTCAGCATTGACGCCTTCAAAAAGCTGAGCCCAGCGGATCAGAAGGTGCTGGTTGAAGCGGGTCTGGCGATGGAAAAGGCGCGCTATGCCGCTGCGGCCAAGGAAACCACCGAGTACGAAGGCCTGCTGCAGAAGAACGGCACCCAAGTGGTCAAGTTTACTCCTGCCGAACTGAAGTCGATGGCCGACACCGTAAAAGCCAAGGTCTGGCCACAGATCAAGGGGGATTATGGCGTGGAACTGTTCGACAGCGTTACGGCTAAATAGATCTTTAGTGCCGGGTCGAACGCTACAAACTCGATCCGGCTTTTTATTAAGTGTATTTGTTGGACATTTGGACACTTAAGGGGTAAATATGGCTTCCTCTCAATGCAAGCGCACATGGGCCGTCATCGGTGGTGGTAATGGTGGTCAATCTGCTGCTGGGCATCTTGGTATGCTCGGCTATCCGGTTCGTATCTACGACATCTTCGAAGAATCGATAGCAGTAATCAATAAGCAGGGTGGGATCAAGGTTGGCGGGGTTATCGAAGGCTTCGGCAAGATCGAATTCGCCACCACCGACATGGACAAAGCCGTCACCGGTGCCGATATCGTGATGGTCATCGCGCCAGCAATTGCACATCGCGACATCGCCACGGCAATGGCGCCATTCGTCAAAAAAGGTCAGATCATCTTCATTCATCCGGGCGCGACGCTCGGTGCGTTGGAATTTAATCAGGTATTCATGGCACACGGTGTTGAACGTGGCGCAGTAACCTTGTGTGAAGCGCAGTCGTTGCTTTACGCGACCCGCCTGGTGACACATGGCGAGGTTTCAATCAAGGGCATCAAGCAAAGTCTGGCTGTAGGTGCGTTGCCGGCCGCACGAACTGCCGAGGTGATTGCGGCGCTCAGTGAAGCCTTTCCGCAAATTCATGCGGCCAAGAATATCCTTGAGACCAGCCTGACCAATCTGAATGCCGTCATGCATCCGACACCTTCACTGCTCAACGCCTCGCTGATTGAGTCGAAATGGGACTGGAAGTACTACATGGATGGCATTACGCCGACCATCGGTGCGCTGGTTGAGCGTCTGGACAAGGAGCGTATGGCCGTTGGCAAGGCTGTGGGTCTTGATCTGCCGAGTGTGCTCGACATGTATCGCGACATGTACGGCGTTGCCGCGCCGACGCTCTCGGAAACTGTTCGCCTGAACAAGGCCTACTGGGAAATCGCCGGACAGAAGCGTATTGACACCCGTTACATTCTGGAAGACATTCCGACGGGGCTCGTTCCAATCATCGCGATTGGGGAGAAGTTTGGCGTGCCCTGCGACATCATGAAGACGATCTGTAAGCTGGGGAATTACCTGCTTGACCGGGAACTGATCACGACGGGCCGGACTCTCGAAAACCTCGGTCTCGCCAATCTTTCGAAGGATGAGTTCCTGAGTTTCATCGAAAAAGGTTAGTTCCGGATCGCGAACTGTTCCCGGAAGGCTCCGGGAGGCGCAGAAGTTGCGCATCCCGAAGTGACTTTACCCTGAATTGGCCATTACACCAGTCGGTTGCGCTTTCTTCTGTATGGCCAGGGAGTAACATGAATACGTAAATGCTAGCACTTGATGTTGCTGTATTCAGGGTTATGAGCGAGAATGTCCGACATTCGAGAAACAGAGAAATCTGATGATTCAGCCGGCGCGACGTAATAATCTGTACGAAGAGATCACCAACCAGATATTGACACTGATTTCAGAGGGAAAATGGAAAGAAGGTGAACGCGTCCCGGGTGAAATCGAACTTTCCAAGCTGTTTGAGGTGAGCCGAAATTCAATCCGGGAAGCCCTGAAGGCGCTGGCACTGATCGGCATCCTGCGCGCACGCAGCGGTAGCGGCACTTTCGTTGCCGACGGTGCGGGCAGGAGAATTAGCCATTTTAGAGATTCGCCGACACCTGGGGAATTCTCCCTCGCCGAAATCATGGAAGCCCGGCTTGTGATGGAGCCTGGTATCGTTCGGCTTGCCACGGAGTGCGCTACTGAGGAAGATTTCACCGCACTTCAGGACATCCTTGACAAGTGTTTTCGTGCCTTTCGCGAAAAGAATTACGACTTCGAATTTGGTTTTTCATTCCACTACACGCTGTTCAAGATTGCAGGTAACAAGATTCTGACCAGTGTTGTAGATCAGTTGAAAGAGAAGCTTGTTGGTGTTCGTCGGGACATCTTCTTCAAGCACATCGACGCAAAGGTGCTGCTTGAAGAGCTAAATGAGCACCAGCAGATTCTTTCGCTGATGAAGGCGGGCAACGGCGAAGAAGCCGCCAAGGTCATACGGAAACACATCAAGGCATCAATGCAAACGCTGAAAGAATCGTGAAGGAATCCAGCCGGCTATGGGCGAGTACACCCTGAGACGCTCAGGAGACCGGCGACGATCCGGCATTGCCGGGTGCGCCGGCCATCGCCGCTTCCAGCATGTCGATGAAGGCGCGCGTCTTGGCCGGCATCAGACGGCGGCCGGGGAATACCGCCCAGGCCGTGTGCGAAGGCAAACACCAGTCGGGTAGCACACGGCGCAGTTCGCCTTGGCGCACGCTGGGGGCGGCAAAGTAATCCGGTACGGCGGTAATCCCTGCGCCGGCACACGCCAGTTTGATCAGCAATTCGGGTGAATTGGCGCTGGTGCGCCCCGGTGGCACACCCTCCCAGCGCTGTTTGTCGCGCATCAGGGTCCAGAGCGCCGCCTCGCCATTGCCCTGGAGCAGGCGCAAGGCATCGTGGTGAACGAGATCGTCCGGCGAGGCCGGATCACCCCGCTCGGCCAGGTAGGCCGGGGCCGCATAAAGACCACTTGGAAAAACAGCGATGCGCCGCGCGGCGAGCAGCGTATCGTCAGGTAGGGCGCCCATGCGGACGGCAATATCGAAATTCTCCCCGAGCAGATCGACGCGTCGCGGCGATAGGTCGAGTTCCAGCGATACCGCCGGGTGCAGGGCGACAAAGGCCGCCAGCATCTCGGTCAGCAGCAGGTTGGCAAAATCGCTCGGCATCGATACCCGCAACCGGCCACTTGGACGCGCCTGACGATGCTCGGCCAGCGCCTTGACGGCATCGACTTCTGCCACCACCTGGCGCGCGTGTTCGAGCAATTGATTGCCGAACTCGGTCAGCGTCAGTCGGCGCGTTGTGCGCAGCATCAGGCGCTCGCCCAGTTTATCTTCGAGCATGGATATGCGGCGCGATACCGTGGATTTGGGCAGGCCGATCTGTTCTGCGGCACGGCTGAAACTGCCGGCTTCGGCGACGCGGGCAAAGATCAGCAGGTCATTGGGGTCATATTGTTCCATATACGGAACAATGATACCAGTTTTATGGGATTCTCTTTATCTTTCCGAGCCAATAAAGTAGATCCCGTACCCTAACCCACTCTGAGGAAAAGCTGATGAACATCCTGCAAATCAATGCCAGCGCCCGCCGCGAAGGCGCCAATTCCACGCGTGTGGCCAACTCCGTTGTCGCCCGCCTGCAAGCGGAGAACCCGGCTACCACGCTGACGCTACGCGATCTGGCCAGCAAGCCGCATCCGGTTCTCGATGAAAGCGCGCTCGGCACCCTGTTTACTCCGGCCGAGAAACGCAGCGCGGATCAGATCGCCCGCGTCGCACTCGACGACAAGTTGATCGCCGAGCTTCAGGCCGCCGATGTGATCGTGCTTGGCGTGCCGATGTACAACTTCGGCGTTCCGGTGCAGTTGAAGAACTGGATCGATGCCATTGCGCGCAACGGCGTCACTTTCCGCTACACCGAGACAGGTCCGCAGGGGCTGCTCACCGGCAAGACGGTCTATGTAGCGCTGGCGCGCGGCGGTCGTTACCGGGGTACCGCAGCGGACTCCCAGGTTCCGTACCTGAAAACCGTGCTCGGCTTTCTCGACATGACGGATGTTCATTTCATCTACGCGGAAGGCCTGAACATGGGTCCGGAAGCGGCCGAACAAGGCTTTGCCCAGGCCGCAGCGGATCTTGCCGCGGCGTTTGCCTGACGGGCATGGATGAGGCGCACCCCACATTATGAAAGACGAAGACTTGCCCGTTTCCCTCACCCCCGACCCCTCTCCCAAAGGGCGAGGGGAGGTTCGAGAGTCGCTCGCACGACTTTCACTCTTAACCTGAATACCGAGGGCGCATGCTTGCGCCATTCAAAGGAGTAGCCATGACAAAGAATCCAGTCCCGCGCAGCGAACACGTCAACCGCTCGCGTACGGTGGAGCAGTTGGTCGTCGGCAAGGCGACCTCCGATGGCGCCGGGGTAAAACTGACCCGTGTGCTGACCCAGTCACTGCAACGCCGGCTTGATCCCTTCCTGATGCTCGATGCCTTCGGCAGCGATAACCCGGACGACTACATTGCCGGCTTCCCCGATCATCCGCACCGCGGTTTCGAGACCGTGACCTACATGATCGCCGGCCGCATGCGCCATCGCGACAGCGCCGGCCATGAAGGCCTGCTGGAGAACGGAGGCGTGCAATGGATGACGGCAGGTCGTGGAGTAATCCATTCCGAGATTCCGCAGCAGGAAGAAGGCGTGATGGAAGGCTTTCAGCTATGGCTGAACCTGCCCGGCAAGGACAAGCTGTGCGTGCCCTGGTATCGCGACTTCGCCGCCGCAGACTTGCCACGCCTGGTGACCGAAACGGGCGTGGCCGTGAACGTAATCGCCGGCGAGAGCCATGGGGTCAGCGGCGCGGTGACCCGCGAGGCCACAGCACCGCTCTATCTGGATCTGCACCTGCCGGCTAACGCCCGTTTTACGCAGGCCCTGCCAGCGGGACATAACGCGTTCGTCTATGTCTATCGCGGCGTGCTCAGCATCGCCGGAAGCATGGTGCCCGCGCAACGCATGGCGATCCTCGCCAGTGAAGCGCAGGCGGACGGGGTGGTGATCGAGGCCAGGAGCGAGGCGAAAGCGTTGCTGATCGCCGGGCAACCGCTAAACGAACCGATCGCGCAATACGGCCCGTTCGTGATGAATACGGAGCAGGAAATCTACCAGGCGTTGAACGACTTCCGCGACGGGCGCCTGGCCTGACCTAATCTTCAGCAAAGGTCGTGAACTCGGCGACGGCAGCCCGTTCCGTGGTCAAGCGGTTAACCGGGGAATCCGGGTCGGCATGGCCAAGCGCCATTCCGCAGACAATTTTTTCGTTCGCCGCAAAAGCCAGCGTACCAGCAACGATATCGGCGTGGGCGACCCAGCACGCCTGCAGGCAGGTGCCCAGCCCTTCCGCTTCGGCGGCGAGGGCCAGCGACTGAAGAAACATGCCGTAATCGAGCCAGCTTCCGCGTTCCAGATCGCCATCGATGCTAAAGATCAGGCCGACCGGCGCATCAAAAAATTCGAAGTTGCGATTGTGTTGCGCCTGGATCCGCTCCGTATCCGCGCGGGTAATGCCCAATAATCCGTACAGATCCCATCCCACCTTGCGCCGCCGCGAAAGGAAGGGTTCCTGCCACTTGACCGGATAATAGGGGTAGCTCCAATGCTCCACACCGGGATTGGCGGTGCGAAAGGACAGAACGGCATCCACCAGGCGCTGACGCGCTGCACCCGTCAGGACCCTGACGCGCCACGGCTGGATGTTGGTACCGCTGGGGGCACGTGCCGCGGCGGCGAGGATGCGCTCGATGACGTCCCGGGAAACCGGTTCCGGACGAAAGGCACGCGTCGATTTGCGGCGGTAAAGCGCTTCGTAAACACCGAGGTGCCGGTCTTGGGTTGCTATGTCATTGCTCACTGGGACAACTCCGATGAAATTTATTGTTTGTTTTTGTTAGGGAAATACTTAAGTATTCGTCCTTCAAGAGCACTTCATTCGAGGCGTCATCCCCGCGCAGGCGCCCCGAAGGTAAGGCAAAGCCGTCCTGAGGAAGTACTCCTGGGGTACGGGGATCCAGGACGTTGATTTTACTGGGTTCCCGCCTGCGCGGGAACGACGGAAGCGAATAATTCGGTATTCCCCTACCCGTTGTTGTTATTGTTATTGTTGTTATTGTTATTGTTGTTATTGCTGCTGCGCTGATCGTCCTTCCTGCGCGCAGCCGCTTCGGCAGCGGCCACGCCGGGCATGGTCAGCACCAGTCCGGTTGTGCCGAGCAGGATCAGCTTGCCGCTACCGGAAAACTCGTCACCGTCGATGACCGAGAGCTTGCTGCCATCACACCACAGGGTTCTGGTCTGTGTCACCCCGGGCAGGGCAAAACTCTTCACCACCTTGCCGCCGCTGAAGCAGTCGATTCTCGAATGGTGGTAGATCAGGCAATCGTCCTTCCGGTGCGCCGTGCCGGCCAGCCAGCGCACCAGCCATTCCTCGATGCTCGTCCGCGACGGGCCATCATCAAGGCGCAGCGCGTTGAGGAAGCATTCGACGGTGTAGGCAGTTCGTTCAAGGTCCGGTGTACTCACGGTGTTGCTCCCAGTTCAAGGCAGATAGTTGAATTCGAAGTTCTGGAACGGCAAGTTGATGGCCTGGATATGATAGAAGGCGTTGTTCTTCTGCTTCTGGTAATGGTACTCGCGCAGGAACAGTGTAGTGAAGAAGAGGTTGTTGCGCACGCCTCGGTGATAATGCCCGCGATGCAGTTCGATCAACCCGGAAAGATCAGCCGCCAGGTAATCGGCACCCAGGCGAGTACTTGGCTGCAGGCAACTGGCATAAAGCTGGTAGGTAAACAGATGCTCCTGCTTGCTGCGCTGTTCGTCGCCATAGACCACCGCCGTATCGCGCAGCATCTGCAGATAGAGCGTGTTGCGCAGCAACTCCGGGCAGTTGGCGGCAAAGAGACTGCGCCGGGCATGCACGACGAGGTGATCACCGGGCGCCAGCGTATACCAGGTGGCCCGGTCCTTGAGCAGTTGCGACGCGAGCGTTACGAGTTCGTCGCGCACTTCCAGGACGAAAGCGCTGTCGCTGTAGAGTTCCTGCAATAGCGGATCGGCGGCAATCATGGCGTGCAGGGTGTTCTTGTTTTCGGCCAGATCGCCGGGCAGTAGAAGGCTGGTCGCTTTCTTCGCCTGCGGCTCCTGCACAAAAGCCAGATTCGGATGCATGCCAAGCAGGTACTGCCGTGCCTCTTCATGTTGCGTGCCGGGCAATGCGGCCGGGAAGGAACGCGGATTGTCGGCGTAGATCGCCTTCTGCAGTTCGCAGGTGTAGGAACGGCCGCTGCCGTTCTGGTGCTTGACTACCGGGCAGCCGGTATGACACAGCGCGAGGTGTTCGCAGCGCCGGCAGTTGGCGTCGAAGCCGTGCAATTGGTGGATGCGCTCGATCTGGCGCGCACCCTTGGCGAGAATGTCGTCGATGCGGTCGGCAAAGACATTGCCATAGCAGAACTCTTCGAGGCCCTGCCCGCGCACGCAGGAGTACACCGAGCCGTCGCCCTGCAGGAGGTAGAAGCGCTCGCCGCAGTTGAAGGCGTTGGTGCAATAGCTTGGCTTGAATTCATCGAACCAGTTGCGGCGCAAGCCGTCTTCGAGTTCGGTGCCGGTAAATGCCGCCTTGAGCGCCTCGTACAGGGCCATCTGCTGCGTCGGCGTGGCTGGCTGGAGTACAGCATCGCCCTTGCTGACACGGTTCATCTCCGAAGCGAAGGCAAACATGATATTGAACTGGTTCATGTCGAAGCCCAACTCGCGATGAATGATCCAGATATCGTCGATGATCGCCGGAATGTCCGTGAGGTGCTCGCGGCAGAGCGTGGCCGAAATCTTTTTCGCGTGCGGGTAGCGCGCCAGCAGGCGGATGTTTTCGTGCGTACGCTCGAGCCAGCCGCGGCCGCCGCGCGTGGTGCGGTGGCGCGCATGCATGGCCAGCGGCAGGTCGATGCTGGCACTGATCGAGACCTTGTGGCGGTCGAACAGATCGTAGAAGGGCGCGAACTTGTAGAGGTTGGTCTTGATGTGCGGCACGGATTTCTTGTGGCCGAGCGCGTTGATCTCGTCAAAATATTCGAGGTAGTGGCCACGGATGAGCGCGAACAATTCATCGAGAACGGCTGCTGGCAGCGTGGTCACTTCGCCACCGTGCAGCGAGACGTTGAAGGCCAGCACGCCGGCCTCGCGCAAGGCATCAAGGGTATGGCGCAATGTCGAAACGGCACGCTGCGCATCGGTCTTCAGTGCCGCCTGCGTGGTCTGCCCGCCAAGATAGCAATAGGTGCAATCGAGGTTGCAGCACAGCGTCGGCACATAGAGCAAATGGATGTTCCGGCGAAAGACAGGTTTTGTTTCCTGCAGCGCTAGCGAAGTCGTTCGCGGCGTGGCAACAGCGTCCATGATGTGCTTCAGGCCGCAGTCCCGGGAACACCGGCTGGTACCGGCGAAGCGCGGCGTACCTTGTCGATTATTTTTGCCGTCACCTTGTTGAACTTCGCCGCCTTGTTCGCGGCAACCTTGTTCGCCTTGCGTGCATTGGTCGGAAATTTCTCGCGCTCAATGGCGAAGGATTTTCCGCCCGAGGTCTGCAGGCTCAGTATGCCTTCCGCTTCGGAGAGCTGAAGGTGAGTCACGTTGGCGTAATAGACAATTTGCCCGCCGCAGACCAGATAGCGCGGCCCGATATTCAGCGTCTTCGCCCCGCCGAAGAAAGCAAGCAGAGGAATGATCAGGGCCAGTAGGCCAAAGGGGAAGAGCAGTTTGGCCAGAGCCAGAGCAAGCACCAGACTGGCGATAAAGAACAGCTTGCGCTTGCCCGAGAGGCTGACCCGGTCACCATGCTTGTACTTGAAGACCGCCAGTTGGGGTTGATTCCGATCCATGCTCCGCTCCCGTTCATGCAAGCCGGTTCAAGCCACTGCTATACGCTTCAGACGGTACTGGTTATGCCGCCATCGACATAAAGTGTCTGACCATTGATGAAGTTTGACGCATCGGAGGCGAGGAAAATCGCAGCACCGTTCAACTCCTCGACCTGACCCCAGCGACCGGCCGGTGTCCGTTTGCACAGCCAGGCGGAAAATTCCTCATTTTCAACCAGGGCCTTGTTCATCTCGGTGGCAAAATAGCCGGGCGCCAGACCATTAGCCTGAATACCGTACTTTGCCCAGTCAGCGCACATGCCCTTGGTGAACATCGTCACCGCTCCCTTGGTCGCGGTATAGGGAGCGATGGTCGGTCTCCCCAACAGGCTCTGTACCGAACAGATATTGATGATCTTGCCCTTCTTGCGCGGGATCATGTGTCTGGCGACCGCCTGGGAAACATAGAAAACGCTGGTCAGATTGGCCGTGACGATGGCATCCCAGTTTTCGCTCTGAAAATCCTCCAGGGGCGCCCGGCGCTGGATTCCGGCGTTATTGACCAGAACGTCGATGGCCCCGTATTCCTTCTCGATGCGGGCAACGCCTTCGATCACTGCCGCCTGCTGGGTCACATCGAACACCGCATATTCCGCTTTGAAGCCATCGACGATCATTTTTTCAGCAGCGGCCTTGACGCGCGCTTCGCTGCGGCCATTGAGCACGATGCTGGCACCGGCACCGGCCAGGCCGTAAGCCAGCGCCAGGCCGATTCCCTGAGTGGAACCGGTAATCAGGACACGACGGCCATGCAGGTTAAAAAGTTCGGTAGTTGGCAAATGCATGTTTGGAACCTCGGAAATGGCGTGATTGAATTGACAGGCTCAGGATCGCGGACAAGTTCATGCCGATCCGGAAGTTTTCTATAGCGGCATGAACGGCTCGGAGATGAGGAAAAGTGGAATTATAGCTGCTGCGATCACTTGTTGTTCTATCACGGAACTGTTCTTTGGCCGGCAGCTCGTATATCGCACAAGCGCTGTTGATCATGCCAGAAACCGCAGTTGCAGGATTGCGGGGAAAAGTGCTGAGCCGCCCGCCATGCGGGCGGCTCAGGGCAAAGGATGTTCACCTGTCGTGTGATATTCAAAAACCCATTCGTGGTGCGGCTCTGAGGGTGAGCCGGTAGAAGCACGAGCGGCTTTTTACCTGTCCAATGAAGCTACTAAATAATCGGGGCAGCCGGAAACGGCCGCCCCGTAACCTGCATCAACCAAGTACCGGCGGAACGTAAGGCATGGTCTTGCCCAGCAGCCAGAGCAGGAACAGCACCACCGGCGTATGGAAGATCAACTGCAGCGTCGAATACCCGGCCAGGTCGCGCGCCTTGACCCCGGTCAGGCCCATCAGCGGCAGCATCCAGAACGGGTTGATGAAGTTCGGCAGGGCTTCGGCCGCGTTATAGACCTGCACCATCCACGCCAGATTGACCTTCAACTCGGTAGCCGCTTGCAGCAGATACGGCGCCTCGACCACCCACTTGCCGCCACCCGAGGGCAGGAACAGACCGAGAATAGCCGAATAGATGCCACCAACCAGCGGCAGCGTGTCCTGTGTCGAGATCGAGACAAAGAACTTGGCCAGCACCTCATTCAGCCCCGAAGCCATCAGCACGCCGAAAATGCCAGCGTAGAGCGGGAACTGCAACAGCACGCCGCCGGTCATCGGCACCGATTTCGCCGCCGCGCGCAGGAACGAGCGTGGCGTCCAGTGCAACAGCATGCCGGCGATCAGGAACATGAAGTTGTAGGTATTGAGATCGAGCGCGGCGAGGCCGCCCTTGGTACTGAACACATCGTAGAGATAGACCAGACCGAGAGCGACGATGACCAGCGTCAGGATCGGGCTGAACTCGAGCTTTTCGCCCGGGGTCTGCGGCGTGCCGATGTCCTCCTTGCTGTCCTTGTAGACGATGCCGGCCATTTCGGCCGTCTTCGCCTTGTCGGCAGTCGGCGTCGAGGCGTAGCAGATCCACACCGAGAGGACGAGAAGGGCGATGATCATCACCAGGTTCTGCCAGGTAAACAGGGTATCGGCAAGAGGAATGACGCCGCTGATCTTGAGCAGAGCCGGCGGAATCGAACCTTTGGTGGCCATCAGCAGGGCAGCCGAAGACGACAGGCCCAGTGCCCAGACACTGCCCAGCCCGAGATACCCGGCGGCGCCCATGGCGCGGAAATCGACGCCATCAACTCGCTTGCTCACTTCGCGCATCAGGATACCGGCAAAGATCAGGCTGAAGCCCCAGCTCAGCAGCGAGGCGATCATCGCCACGAAAGCAACATAAGCAACGGCCACCTTCGGCGTCTTCGGAAAACGCGCCAGGACGTCAATAACCCTGCGCACCGGTGGCGAGACGGCAACGATATAGCCACCGATTACCACGAAGGCCATCTGCATGGTGAACGGGATCAGGTTCCAGAACGACTTGCCGAAGTCGACGGAAACCTGTGACGGGCTGCGGCCCATGGCCAGCGCAGCGACACAGACGATGAGCACGGCAATGGCCGCGAACACGTAGGCATCGGGGAACCACTTCTCGCTCCAGTTGGCCAGCGAGACACCCATGCGCTGCAACAAACCTTCTTCATTCTCATCATTTTTCGGTCTTGTTTCCTGGTTCATGTTGACGCTCCTTGACAACGTTGGGGAAATAACTCGTAGTACTTCAGACGATGCCTGGCGAGGTGCTCTCCTCGCTTATTGTTGGGTTCATTTGGGCAACTTCATTTCACAACACTGCGGACTGACGACGAACTCGGCTTCGGTCCTGGCGCGGATGTCCTCCAGCGTCACGCCCGGCGCGATCTCGGCAAGCACCAGTTGGCCATCAATGAAGCGGAATACGGCCAATTCGGTCACGATGGAACGCACCTTTCGCGCGGCCGTCAGCGGCAGGCTGCAACGCTTGAGAATCTTGGCGCCACCATCTTTGGTGGCGTGTTCCATGGCGACGATGACGTTCTTGGCGCCGGTAACCAGATCCATGGCACCGCCCATGCCGGGTACCATCTTGCCGGGCACCATCCAGTTGGCCAGGTTGCCTTCCTGATCGACCTGCAAGCCGCCAAGCACCGTCACATCGACGTGACCGCCGCGAATGATGGCAAACGACATGGCGCTGTCGAAGAAGGCGGTTCCCGGTACCATGCCGCAGGGTTTGCCCCCGGCATTGACCAGATTGGGGATGGGTTCGCCGAGCAGCGGACCGAGGCCGAGAAAGCCGTTTTCGGATTGCAGGGTGATGTGCACGTCTTCCGGCAGATAGTCCGGAATCAGCGTAGGCAGGCCGATCCCGAGGTTGACCACGTCGCCGTTCTTCATCTCCTGAGCCACACGACAGGCAATCAGATTCTTGGCATCCATTTCATTTCTCCCCGCAAAGGATGAGGGCATTGACCAGAATGCCCGGGGTCATGACCAGTTCCGGATCGATGTCCCCGGCGTTCACGATTTCGTCGGTTTCGGCGACGACGTAGTCGGCAGCCAGTGCCATCAGCGGATTGAAATTGCGCGCCGCGCGCTGGTAGGTCAGGTTGCCCTTTTCATCGGCGCGGTAGGCCTTGAGAATGGCCATGTCAGCACGAATCGGTCGTTCGACCAGATACTCGATGCCATCGAAACTGAGTTTGGTCTTGCCTTCCTCGACGATGGTACCGACACCGGTCGGGGTCAGGACACCTCCCAGGCCAGCCCCACCGCAGCGGATGCGTTCGGCCAGCGTGCCCTGTGGCACCAGTTCGACTTCAATTTCGCCGGCAATCATCTGGCGACCGGTTTCCGGATTGGTGCCGATGTGCGAGGAAATGACTTTCCGGACACGCCGGTTGGCGATCAGAATGCCGATACCGCTATCGGGAGTAGCCGTGTCGTTGCCGATGATGGTCAGATCCTTGACGCCCGAATCGAGCAGATCGCGGACGATGCCATCGGGTGTTCCGACGGCCATGAAACCGCCGAAAAGAATGCTCATGCCGTCTTTGAATCGCGATCGCAATTCAGCGTAGCTGATCCGCTTGCAGGGGGTACTCATGTGTATTGCTCCTTGTAATGTAATGCAATCGTGGAGAGCGTACGCAGGATGCGTGCCTGCACGGGACAGGCCTGAAAACGCTATTTATTGGTCCGAAGTTAAAAAGTATCAACACCGTTCGGACTGAGCCTGTCGAAGTCCGCCCACCCTTCGATGCCCCGAAGGCAATGGGGCCTTGGGCTCAAATCCCCCTTGGGGACAAGCTCAGGGCGAGCGGACTTCAAACATCTTCTCGCTGTATCAATCGTGTTCAAATCGAGCATGGGGAATCGAGGAACAATGAAAATCCGGACAACAGGTGCGCAATTCTATTCACAGTGAACGACAGAATCTGCGCACTCACCGTCGTCGAGGTTGAACTCGTGCAGCTTGTAAAGCAGGGCGCGCCGACTGATGCCCAGTTCGGTTGCCGTGCGCGAACGATTACCCTGGTTTTTATCCAGGGCCTGGACGATGACCCTGGCCTCGAAGCCACGTACCATCTCCTTCAGCGTCTTCTGACCGGACGGCTCGCCTGGCGGTACCTGGCGAGTGGCCTCGACAATGGGCAGGGGCAGGTCTTCGGCAAAAACCGTGCTTCCGGTACTCATGACCACTGCCCGTTCGACGGCGTTGGACAGCTCGCGTACATTCCCCGGCCAGGCGTAGCGCTGCAGTATGGCCAGCGCATGGTCGTCGAAACCGTCGATTTCGCGCCCGTGTTCGGCCGTGAACTTGCGCAGGAAATGGGCCGCCAGCAGCGGGATGTCGGCGGGTCGCTGGCGCAGGGGCGGTACCTGCAGATTGACGACGCTGAGCCGGTAGTAGAGATCGCTGCGGAAGGTACCGGCGGCGACCATCTCTTCCAGGTTACGGTTGGTGGCGACGACCAGCCGGACATCGACGCGCAGGGTCTTGTCGCCGCCGACGCGTTCGAACTCGCGGTCCTGGATCACGCGTAGCAGCTTGACCTGGAGCGAGAGCGGCAGTTCGCCGATCTCGTCGAGGAACAGCGTGCCGCCGTCGGCGTGCTCGAAACGGCCGGTACGGCGGGCAACGGCACCGGTAAAGGCCCCCTTCTCGTGGCCAAAGAATTCGCTTTCGAGCAGACCTTCCGGGATGGCGCCGCAATTGACCTTGACGAAGGCGCGCTGGGCCCGCGGGCTGTTATAGTGCAGCGAAGTTGCCAACAGCTCCTTGCCGACGCCGCTTTCGCCGTAGATGACGACGGTCGCGTTGAGGGCCGCGATGCGGGTGACCGAATCGCACAGGGCCTGCATCGCCGGATCGCTGGTAATGATGCGGTTGAAGCGGTAGCTCTCCGACAGTTCGTGCTGCAGGACGCCGATCTCGCGGCGCATTTCGCGCATCTGGTAGGCGCGATTGACGAGCAGGCCGATTTCGGCGAGGTCAAAAGGCTTGATGACGAAATCGAAAACGCCCTTCTTGATCGCCTGCACCGCCGTGTCCAGGTCGGCATAGGCGGTCATCAGAATGACGGCAGCGCCCGGACGCAGTTCGAGCATGGCGCTCATGGCTTCGATGCCGGTCAGGCCGGGCATGCGAATGTCCATCAGGACAATGTCCGGCGACGTGCTGCGAAAAAGCGTCAGGCCCTCCTCGCCGTCGCGGGCGGTGACCGTCTGGAAGCCCTCGCGCTCGAGCACGGCGGCGAGCATGCGGCGTATGCTCTCGTCGTCGTCGACAATCAGAATCTGGTAATCGGCTTTCATGCTGTTTTCTCTTCCGGATAGGCACGCAGGGTCAAAGTCACCGCAGTGCCCTGACCCTCAACGCTCTCGAATTCAATTCGGCCGTGATGGCTCTCGATAATGCGCCGAGCAATTGCCATGCCCAGTCCGGTTCCGGTCGGCTTGGTCGAGAAGAAGGGATCGAAAATCCGGTCGCGAACGGCGGTCGGGATGCCGCAGCCGTTGTCACTGATACAAAGACTGACACCACGCTCAGCGTGTGCCGCCGTGACAATGCGGATCTCGCCCAGCCCGCTGATGGACTGGATGGCATTGACGATAATGTTGAGCAAGACCTGCTTGATCTGTCCCCGATCGACCTCGACCTGTGGCAGTTGGTCGGCCAGAGCCAGAACGAAGGCAATGCGGGAATTGCTGGCGCTGTCGCGCGCCAGCAGCAGGGTTTCCTCGATCAGCCGGTTGATGTCGGTCGGTGCGGTATTCAGCGGTTGCGAACGGACCAGATCGAGCAGCTCGGAGACGATGCGATTCAGGCCATCGACCTCGCGGATGATGATGTCGCCGTATTCCTGCCATTCCTTGGGGTCGGTCGAACCCTGCAGGTACTGAACGAAACCGCGGATGGACGTCAGCGGGGTGCGCAGTTCATGGGCAATGCCGGCAGCCACTTCACCGATGGCGGCCAACCGGTCGGCACGCGCCACCTGCTGGCGCAGCGAGAAGGTCTCACTCATATCGCGAATCACCGCCACGACGCCCAGTTGATGCCCGCGGCCATCGTAGAGCAGGCTGCTGCTGGCCAGAATATGCGGGGTCTGGTGCGGCAGGGGATAATCGAGTTCGACGCCGCGATGTTCGCGACCGGTTTGCAGGGTATCAATCAGATAACTGGAAAAGTTGGCTTCGGTCCGGAACAGGGTCAGATAGGGCTTGCCGACCACTTCGCTGGCCTGGCACTGAAACAGTTCGCAACCGGCCGGGTTGATGTAGGACACCTTGTTTCCGGAGTCGACCGTAATCACGGCATCCGACAGGCTGTCCAGAATGTTGTGATGCATCGATCGGGTTTCGAGCAACGCCTGGGCCAGGCCATTGATCGCTTCGACGATTTCACCGATTTCGCCCTTGATCGGCGGAATCGGTTCACGCAGATCGAAACGCAGGCGCAGCAGTCCCTGCTTGATCTTCTCCATGCCGCTGGTCAGTTGCGCGATGACGAAAAGGACCACCGCGAGCGAGAGACCGAAGCCGACCAAGGTCATTGTATGAACGGCCAGACGCATGGCCCCGGCCTGCTGGTCGATGGCATCGACGAACTCGTTGGCCCAGATGTAGCCGACCACGCGCTCGTCTTCCCGGATTGGCAGCATGGCGTTCATGATGTTGCCGCGCACCTGACCGCCGCTGACCGTCTTCGCCGTGCCGCTGCTCATGACTTTCCAGCCCGGATGATCGGCGGGAATGGTCATGCCCACCGTTCTGTCGTATTGCGCGCTGGGGCCGTAGGTAATGATGGCGTTGAGGCCAAGATGGAAATATCCGACCCCGACCTCTGGAAAAGCCTGGGCCACCTGGTCGGTATAGACGCGCAGGCGGCTGTTGAGAAAACGGATCTGCCCCTGACGGTCGTCGTCGGCACCGGCATAATCGACCAGCAGGCTCTTATATCCGCCACGATCCTGCAGATGCTGGGCGAGCAGAACGGTAATTCCTTGCAGGTGGACTCTTTTTTCCTCGACGATGGCCTCGTGTCCACGCAACTTGAGGACATAGCCGGTGGCAATGATCGGCAGGCCGACCACCGGCAGCAGGATCAGCATCAGCTGCATGCGCAGGGTTGACGGCCAATAGCGGCGAAGAAAGCGAATCACTCGTTTTCTCGATTCGGGAAAATGATTTCATGCAGATACTACCGCAAGGCTTGAGGAAGCGGATGCGCATCGTCTTGCGGCGGCTGTTGAGCTTTGTGAGACCTTGCAGTTGTTGGGAGAGCGCTGCAAGATATTGATTATTTAAATTAAAAACACAGTGACCGGTAAAAAAACCGCTCAGGGTCCGATGCCCGCAGGCAGCGAAGGCTTCATCATCTTTCAACTTCGGCTTAGGTTTATGACGCCATTGCTCAGGTTGGCGCAGCGAACAGACCAGCACGGGCGTGTTCGCTGACGACGCGTGCTGCCGGATGCGTCAATCGTCGTTCCGGGGAAATGAGGAAGTACCGCTCACGGATTTCATCGATCACGCCGATCTGCTCGACTTTGTAGTGTGCAACGACATCGGGCAGGCTGGCGGTGGCAGAGGGAAACACGCCGGCGCCGCCTTCACCGAAAGCTTTCATCAGGGCGCTGTCGTCGAATTCCCCGACGATCCGCATCCAGACGCCTTGGCGCTCCAACCATCGCGGCAGGGCGCCGTGCAGGGCGCTGTCCTTGCCGGGCAGCAGTAACGGCTCGCCATTCAGGTTTTCTGGGAATCGGCCTTTGAGTTTTCTGGTGAGCTCTGGCGAAGCCATGATGGCAACCGCCGATTCCCACAACGGATGACTGTAGCCCTTGATTTCCGTTCCGGGCGGCATCGGACGATCGGCCAGCACCATATCGATTCGATGGATCGCCATCTCGGCCAGCAGGCGTTCGAGCCGGTCTTCCTGGCATACCAGGCGCACCGCCTCTGGCAGATCGAGAACCGGCGCAAGCAACCGATGCGCGACAAATTTGGGTACCACATCGGAGATGCCAACGCGAAACGTAACGAAAGGCTCCTCGCCGCCCTGACGCAGGATCTCCTCCAGTTCCGCACCGGTCTGGAAGATTTCCTCGGCGTAGGACAAGGCCAGCTTTCCCGCCGCGGTCAGTTCCATCCGGCGCCCGGTACGGTTGAAGAGCATCACCCCAATCCGCTCCTCGAGTTGGGAAACCTGGCCGGAGAGCGTCTGCGGTGCCAGATGTAGGCGTTCGGCCGCCCGGATGATGCCGCCTTCGCGGGCGACGCTGACGAAGTAATGCAAATGCTTGAAGTTCAGCATGGCGCTGCTCGTTTATCCTGTTTTTTCGAACAAATCGCAATATATTATCTGTTTGCGACGAACAAAAGTCATCCCCATAATTGATCCATCGCTTGTAACTCATGAGGAAGACAAATGCAGATCCAGATTCACTCCAACGACTTTGATCTGACCGGCGGCTTGCGTGAGCACATCGTCAAGCGGCTGGCGTATTCCTTGAATCATGGCCGCGACATGATCTCGCGCGTCGTGGTAAGGCTCGCCGACGTCAATGGGCCCAAGGGCGGCGTCGACAAGTGCTGCGGCATTGAAGTCCGCTTGAAGGGCGCTTCCGCCATTGCCATCGATGATATCCAAACCGATCTTTACGTCGCCATCGACCGGGCCGCCGATCGCACCGGACGCACCCTGGACCGCTGGATTGCCCGGCGCCCCCATCTCGCCAACCGGCGAAACACCAATAAGGGTGGCTCGATTCCTGAGCTGGAGGCTCAACCATGAACGAAAGTAGCATGTTGCTCCTGGCCACGCAGTTCGCCCCGCGCCTTTTTCCAGGTACGGCGCGGCACGTACTTGGCCGTCGTGGTCAGACTGCAGGGGCTTTTTGTTCTGTTTGTCTGGGCCGCCGTTCCAGTTTTGAGTTGAAAAATGAATGATGCCATCGCTGTCAGCTTCGCCACCGGTCCGATGTGGGCCGGCTTTGTTGCTTTTGTGTTGGTTATGCTGGCACTCGACCTGTTTGTTTTCGGCGGTCGCAAGACACACCGCGTCCACGTAAAGGAAGCGCTGGCCTGGGTGATTACTTGGGTGTCGCTGGCCCTCGTCTTCGCCGGGCTGCTTTGGTGGTACCTGAACGACACGCAGGGTGCCGAGGTGGCGCGCACCAAGACGCTGGAGTTCCTCGCCGGCTATCTGATCGAACAGTCGCTGTCGGTCGACAACATGTTCGTCTTCGTGATGATCTTCGGCTTCTTCGCCGTACCGCCAGAACTGCAACGCCGCGTGCTGCTCTACGGCGTGCTCGGTGCGATTGTCATGCGCGCAGGCATGATCCTGGCCGGCGTCTGGCTGGTGCAGCAGTTCGCGTGGATTCTCTACGTCTTCGGCGCATTCCTGATCGTCACCGGCGTCAAGATGCTGATCTTCGCCGAACACCAGCCGGACCTCGAGCGCAACCCGCTGCTACGCTGGCTGCGCGGTCACCTGCGCATCACGCCGGAATTTCACGGTGAAGCCTTCTTCGTGCGGAAAAACGGCCTGCTTTGGGCGACCCCGATGTTCCTCGTGCTGGTGCTCATCGAAGCCAGCGACCTGGTGTTCGCGGTGGACAGCATTCCGGCGATCTTTGCCGTAACCACCGATCCCTTCATCGTGTTCACCTCGAACCTCTTCGCCATAATGGGCCTGCGCGCCCTTTACTTCCTGCTCTCCGACATGGCGGATCGTTTCCATCTGCTCAAGTACGGCCTCGCTATCGTGCTCGTCTTCATCGGCGGCAAGATGCTCGTCATGCCCTGGTTCCACGTGCCGATCCAGTGGTCGCTTTCCATCGTCGCCAGCTTCATCCTCGTCTCGGTAGTCGCCAGTCTGGCGCTCTCGAAACAGCCTTCCCAACCCGAAAGGAGACTGACATGAACCACAACCATCCCCGCACCCAGGCAATCGCCCTGCCGCATGGCGGCGTCGAGTCCAGCCTCGCCACCAACAAGGTGATCCGCAATACCTACCTGCTGCTGTCGCTGACCCTGGCTTTCGCAGCGCTCACGGCAGGCGTGTCGGCGGTGCTCAAGCTGCCGCATCCAGGCATCCTGCTCACCTTCGGCGGCTACTTCGGTCTGCTGCTCGCCGTGCACAAGCTGCAGAACAGCGGTTGGGGAATCATCGCCGTATTCGCGCTCACCGGCTTCATGGGCTATACCCTGGGCCCAATCATCAGCCGCTATCTTGGCCTACCCAACGGCGGCGAGATCGTCATGCAGGCCCTGGGTGCCACCGCCGTGATTTTCGTCGGCCTCTCGGCCTACGCGCTGACCACCAGGAAAGACTTCAGTTTCATGGGCGGCTTCCTGAGCGTCGGCATCCTGCTCGCGTTCATTGCAGGCTTGGCGACGATCTTCCTCGAAATCCCGGTGCTGTCGCTTACCATCTCGGCGGTTTTCGTGCTGCTGATGTCCGGCCTCATCCTCTACGAGACGAGCAGCATCATCCACGGTGGCGAGACCAACTACGTGCTGGCGACGGTGACGCTGTTCGTCTCGATCTTCAATCTCTTCACCAGTCTGCTGCAATTGTTCGGCTTTATGAACGGGGACGATTGAGGACTATGGCTTGCCTGATTCAACGATTGCGGGCGCTGGCGCCCAGCCGCGAGCAGCTCGAAGCCAACCCCTGGCTGCGTACGCTGGCGCCCTACCTTGCTCACCCGAAAGTCTGGCACTGGTCACGGCGCAGCGTCGCTACTGGCGCCGCGATCGGCCTGTTCATCGGACTGCTCATTCCCATCGCCCAGATCCTCATCGCAGCGGCGGTGGCGGTTGTCCTGAGGGTCAACGTTCCGGTCGCCGTCGCGGGAACGCTATTAACCAACCCCCTGACCGTTCCGCCCATCTACTACGCGGCCTACCGTCTCGGGGCTTGGGCGACCGGGGTTTCGATACCGGCGGCGTTTTCGCTGGTTGATCCCATGGCGTACTGGGAGCACCTCGGAATGATCGGCATGCCGCTGATCGCCGGCCTCGGCATCATGGCGACCTTCGCCGCCATCGCCAGTTACCTGCTCATCTCGCAGGTTTGGATCTGGCGTGTTGCCTCGAAACGTCAAGGGGGCGCTGATTAAGCTATTTTTGCCGCAATAAT
The DNA here is from genome assembly GCA_020049495.1 of Accumulibacter sp. GTDB lineage: Bacteria > Pseudomonadota > Gammaproteobacteria > Burkholderiales > Rhodocyclaceae > Propionivibrio. The sequence continues at coordinate 12,319 of JAIFKU010000066.1, read as the reverse complement.
CGAGCTGGATCACCACACAGGTCAGTACACCGCCTCGACATAGAACATTCAAAGATGGAGTAGCCATGAAACGTACCCTGCTTTTTCTCGGCACCAACCTCGCCATTGTTATGGTGCTGTCAGTTACCATGCGCCTTCTGGGTGTGGAACCCTACCTCAACGCGAACGGCCTGAACTTGACTTCGTTGTTGATTTTTGCCGCTGTCATGGGTTTCGGCGGGTCATTCATTTCCCTCGCCATTTCCAAGTGGTCGGCAAAAAAATCGATGGGGGTTCAGGTCATCGAGACACCGTCGAACTCGACTGAATTCTGGCTCGTTGAAACGGTGCGCAAATACGCCACTGAGGCAGGCATTTCCATGCCCGAGGTTGGTGTGTACGACGCACCGGACGTTAACGCCTTTGCCACGGGCATGAGCAAGAACAACTCGCTCATTGCTGTCTCCAGTGGACTGTTGCAGCAGATGACGCGTCCAGAAGCCGAGGCAGTATTGGCCCATGAAGTCACCCACGCGGCCAGCGGAGACATGGTAACGATGGCGCTGATCCAAGGGGTCGTAAACACCTTCGTCATGTTCCTGTCCCGCGTCATTGGTTCGCTGGTGGACAAAGTGATATTCAAAACCGAACGAGGCCATGGCCCCGCCTTTTTTATCACGATGATCATCGCCGAACTGGTGCTGGGTATTCTCGCCTCGATCATCGTTATGTGGTTCTCGCGTCAGCGAGAGTTCCGCGCCGATCGTGGCGGTGCCGATCTGGCCGGGCGGAGTAACATGATCGCCGCTCTGGAGCGCCTTGCCTCCCTGCACCCACAACCTCTGCCCGACAAAATGGCGGCCTTCGGCATTTCAGGTGGTGTGGGTGGCGGCATCAAACGCCTGTTCATGACGCATCCGCCGATGGGAGAACGCATTTCTGCACTGAGGGCAGCGCAGTAATGCCCTTGCTGCTAGTCAAATACCGCCGGCAGAGCGCTGATCTTTCCCCACATATTATTGCAAGACGTGCAGTAATTTATAAGGATCCATTGTAAACAGTGAATCGCGAAGTCAGCCTCGGATCCCTATGAGATGGTGATTGATCTGAAGTGTTGGTGGGAAGCAAGGTCGATGGCAGCGACTGGGTGGATTTCGTGCACGATCAAATGAGGATGAACCGCGCTCGCAGGTGCTTTGGCGCGGACACGAGAGAATATTCGGGTCAGTCGAGATGATTGCCGCAATGCGGACAGTGACTGGCCTGATCCGCACTGGCATCGAGTATCGCTGCGGTCATGATCGCCGTCGGCAAGGCAAAGATGCCGATGCCGACCAGCACAATCGCCCCGGAAAGCGCCTTGCCAAGCGAGGTCACCGGGGTGATGTCGCCGTAGCCGATGGTGGTCAGCGTCACGATGGCCCACCACAGGGTTTCAGGAATGCTGCTGAACTTGTCCGGCTGGGCCGCGTGCTCGACCAGATAGAGCAGGGCGGCAAAACAATAGGTCGTGATCAGCATTATCAGCAGCGAAATCACCAGCAGATGCTTGCGCCGGCCGACGGCGCCGGAGATCGCCTGAAAGGAACGGTCAAGCCCTTCCAGATGCAGCACCCGGAGCAATCGGGAGAGGCGAAAGATGCGCAGGAAACGCAGATCCCACGGTGCCCACAGGGTGACGATGACGAGCAGGTCAAGCAGCGGCAGCGGATGCAGCGCGTAGTTCAGCCGCCCGCTGAACGGCGCGTTATAGCGGGTCTGCTCGACACAGACCCACAGGCGAAGCCCGTACTCGATGATGAAAAACCCGGTCGAGAAAGCTTCCAGAGCGAGGAACAGTGTCCGGTTGGGGGTGTAAATCGACGGCACCGTCTCCAGTGCGACCGCAGCGCAATTGGCCAGAATCACCGCCGCCAGGACATAGTTGATGTAGCGGGCTGCCCGGTTGGTCGGCACCGGCCGGTGCAGAATGTGGAACAGGCGAAGGCGAAAGGATTCCATGGCCGAAGCGCATCCGATGACAAGACAATGTACATGGTAGCCCAGCTACCAATCCGGCTTCAATAAAGCTTTTGCAAGGAATCAGGAAATATTCCCGAATTGCGGCACAATTCTGTCTTCGCATCGGCAGTTTGATCCTCAACCCCAAAGCAAAGGTACTTCCATGAAGAAACTTGTTGTTGCCATCCCGGCTCTGCTTTTCCTCACCTCCTTGCCGGTCCTGGCTGTTGAAGCCAAGGAAACCAGAACGGCCTCCGGGATCGTGATCACCATGCTCCAGGATGGAAACGGTGCCAACCCGAAAAACACGGATACCATCAAGGTTCACTACCGCGGCACGCTGACCGGCGGCAAGGAATTCGACAGCTCTTACAAGCGCGGACAGCCGGCCAGCTTCCCCCTGAACCGGGTCATCCCGTGCTGGACGGAGGGCATGCAGATGATGAAGGTCGGCGGGAAAGCCAGACTGCTTTGCCCGCCCGGTCTGGCTTACGGCAGTCGTGGCGTACCGGGAACAATCCCTCCCGATTCCACCCTGACCTTTGAAGTGGAGCTTCTGGAGATCCTCAAATAGTCGCCAGTACCCGATAGCTCCCGGCAAGGATCTGCAATGCTGATTGGCGTCTTTTACGCACTGACGGCTGGCCTGATCTGGGGGCTGGTTTTTGTCGGCCCCCTGCTGCTGCCCGAATATCCGGCGGCGCTGCAATCCGTCGGGCGTTATCTCGCCTTCGGCCTGATTGCCCTGCCGCTGGCCTGGCTGGGGCGCGCCGAACTGCGCCAGTTGTCACGCGCCGACTGGCTGGAAGCGCTCAAGCTCTCGGCCATCGGCAATCTCCTTTACTACCTCTGCCTGGCCAGCGCCATCCAGCGTGCCGGCGGTCCCTTGCCGACCATGATCATCGGCACTCTGCCGGTGGTGATCGGGATTACGGCGAACCTGCGCGACCGCCAGCGGGACGGACATCTGCCCTGGAAAAAACTCGCGCCTTCGCTGGCCCTGATGGCCACGGGCATCGGCTGCGTGAACAACGTCGAGTTTGCCGCCCTGGTCGGCGACGCCCACGCCGACATTCCCCGCTATGCCAGCGGCGCCGCGCTCGCCGTCGGTGCACTGGCCTGCTGGACGTGGTATCCGCTGCGTAACGCCGACTGGCTGCGCCACCATCCCGGGCGCCGCCCGCGCACCTGGGCAACCGCACAGGGCCTCGCCACCTTGCCCCTGTCGCTGATTGGCTACGCCCTGCTCTGGGCCGGCATGAGCGTCGGCGAGCATTCATTTCCAATGCCCTTCGGACCGCGCCCCGGTTTTTTCATCGCTCTGATGTGCGCCATCGGTCTGTTTGCCTCCTGGCTCGGCACGCTCTGCTGGAACGAAGCCAGCCAGCGCCTGCCGACCGCCCTGGTGGGGCAACTGATCGTCTTCGAAACGCTGGCGGCGCTGGCCTATGCCTTCCTCTTGCGCGGCCAATGGCCCGAGCCGATGACGTTACTCGGTATCTCATTTCTTGTGGCCGGCGTATTGTGGGCGGTACGGATCAAACCTGTACCGGTCGCCGCTGAAACCCATTCGGCCTGAACAACGGCTTCGACAATGACTCCGTCGCCTAACCCGTGATGTCGCCGGCACGTCATTCCCATAATGACTTTCCGGTTATTTTCAAAAAAGCAGAAAAACCATCATGCGAGAAACAACCGGCAAAATCCGGTTAATTGCCGTCATTTTCTTCGAACCTGCTGGATATGTGCAGAAATGACCACTAAATTCAAAGAATTACCTCACCGCCTCGATATGCTTTCTTCTTTGTATTGCTGTTAAACTGCCTCGATCAAACGGTTTCTCGAGCTTCAAAAACCTGCTTCAACTCGTCAGAAAAGAGGTGCTTCATGTCTTTCATGCAGAGAATCGTCGATTTCTTCTCGCGCAAATCGACCGTAACAAAAGGCGGCGGCGACAAGGCCATCAGCAAACAGCACGCTGGAGGCAAGATGACCGCCCGCGAACGGATCGCCGCACTGCTGGACCCCGATTCGTTCCACGAATACGACCTGTTCGTCGAACACAACTGTCAGGATTTCGGCATGGGCGATAAGGAATTGCACGCCGACGGTGTCATCACCGGTTCCGGCACCATCGCTGGCCGTCCGGTGTGCATTTATGCGCAGGATTTCACGGTGGCCGGCGGTTCGCTCGGCATCATGCACGCGCGCAAGATCACCAAGGTCATGGACCATGCGATCAACCTCGGCATCCCGATCATCGGCATCAACGACTCCGGCGGCGCGCGTATCCAGGAAGGTGTCAACTCGCTGGCCGGCTATGGTGAAATCTTCTACCGCAACACCCTGGCCTCCGGTGTCATCCCTCAGATCTCGGTCATTCTCGGCCCCTGCGCCGGCGGCGCCGTGTATTCCCCGGCACTGACCGACTTCGTTTTCGTCGTCGACAATATTTCCAAGATGTTCATTACCGGGCCGGAAGTCGTCAAGACCGTCCTCGGTGAGGAAATCTCGATGGAAGACCTCGGTGGAGCACGCGTGCAGGCCGAGATTTCCGGCAATGCCCACTTTTTTGCCAAGAGCGAGCAGGAGTGCTTCGCGCAGATCAAGCAACTGTTCAACTATCTTCCGTCGAACAACCGGCAAAAAGCTGCCGCCATTGCCCAGAAAAAACCGAAAGCGTCGTACAAGATCGAGAATCTGGTGCCCAAGGATTCCAAGGTGCCGTTCGACGTACGCGACATCGTGCGCGCTCTGGTCGATGACTCCGAGTTCCTCGAAGTATACGAACTGTTCGCGCCCAACGCAGTGATCGGTTTTGGCCGCATCAACGGCGAAACTGTCGGCATCATCTGCAACCAGGCACTGGTGCTGGCCGGCGTTCTCGACATCGACGCCTCGGACAAGATCGCCCGCTTTGTCCGCTTCTGCGACGCTTTCAGCATCCCGCTGCTGACCCTGATGGACATCCCGGGCTACCTGCCGGGTTCCGACCAGGAACACGCCGGCGTGATCCGTCACGGCGCCAAGGTGCTTTACGCCTACAGCGAAGCCACCGTGCCCAAGATCACGGTGATCCTGCGCAAGGCTTACGGCGGCGGCTACATCGCCATGTGCTCCAACCACCTGCGCGCCGACTTCGTCTTTGCCTGGCCGACCGCCGAGATTGCCGTCATGGGCCCGGAAGGCGCGGCCAACATCATTTTCCGCAGCGAGATCCTGGCCGCCGAAAATCCCGACGAGATGCGCAAGCTCAAGGTCAAGGAATATACCGACAAGTTCGCCAATCCCTATGTTGCCGCATCACAGGGCTACGTCGACGCGGTGATCAGTCCCGAAGAGACGCGCGCCTATATCGTTCATGCCCTTGAAGTCACAAAGAACAAGAACGAAACGCGTCCGGCCAGAAAACACGGCACGCCACCGTTCTGAGAGGAGAGGAACCGTGAGCGAACAGGACAAACTTTCCCAGATCATGCTGGAAGATGGCGCGTATTCCACGCGCCTGAGCCGCAAATTCATGATGCGCAAGCCGTATGAGAAAAATGATCCGCGCGTGATCAAGGCCGTAATACCCGGCGTCATTGAAAGCATAGCTGTTGCTGCCGGCAAGAAGGTCAGGCACGGCGACACGCTGCTGATCCAGGAAGCCATGAAGATGCACAACCGCATCAAGGCACCGCACGATGGCCAGATCAAGGCCGTGCTGGTTACCGCAGGCGAAAAGGTCGTCAAGGGGCAGATTCTGATCGAACTGGAATAGGCAAGCCTGCGGCGATCGTCAGGTCTAGCTCGCCTGCTTACTTACTGTTCAGCACTCGCTCATAAACCTGCAAGTCGTCTGACGAAAAGCAGCAGAACAGCACTTCGCGAATAGCTGGATACTCCGGCAGACAGGCGCGAACCGTCGCAACGGCAATGTCCGCGGCCAGTTCAATCGGGTAAGCGTACATCCCGGTACTGATGCTCGGGAAAGCCAGGGTGGAAACCCCGTTCCCGGCAGCGAGTTTCAGTGACCGGCGATAACAGGAAGCCAGCAGTTCCGGCTCGCCGCGCAGACCGCCATGCCAGACCGGGCCGACGGTATGAATGACGTAGCGGGCGGGCAGGCGGTAGCCTCGGGACAGTCGGGCCTCGCCAGTATTGCAGCCGCCAAGGGTGCGGCACTCTACCAGAAGTTCGGGACCGGCCGCCCGGTGAATCGCGCCATCGACACCGCCGCCACCGAGCAGCGAGGTATTCGCCGCATTGACAATGGCATCGACAGCAAGGCGCGTGATGTCGCCATGAAGGGCGCGCAAAACCTGAGCCGATGGCATCACAACCCTGCTACGCGCTTAAAGTGAAGCCCCGTCGAATACCTCAACGGGCAAGGCCAGCGCATCGACCTCATCGACACAGCCCAGGTTGATCCGGTAGTAGCCGGGTTTGCGCAGGGTCTGGTGAAAGGGGTAGATCCCGCACTTGCGGCAAAAATGGTGCTTGGCCACATGCTGGCCGAACTCATAGGTCGCCAGACTATTGTTCTGGTCCTCGATGCTTATATCCCCGGGCGCAACAACAAACTCGCTCATCACTGCACCCTTGCGCCGGCACATCGAGCAATTACAGTGCAGCCCATGGTCAATCTCGGGACCGGAGAAGGTAAAGCGGATGGCACCGCAATGGCAACTGCCTTTGTAGGTTTTCATCGACATCTCCTTTTGGATCATTCAACACTCGATAGAAAAGCGGACCTTTGATTGAAAACTTTTTAGAATTCGATGACTGCCCCCACAAACGCCGGGATGAAACGCTCGCCGAAGGCCTCCTGCAAGCGGGCCATCATGCGGAATCCGGTGCAGTGGTTGGCCGCGACGAAGTCCGGCTGGAAGGCCTGCAATTGGGTAATGGTCGCCGCCTGTTGCGAGTCGGCGACCGGCCCGAGATGCGTCCCGCCGATCCAACCGTGCAGGCGCCCGGCTCCGGTAACGGCCAGCCCGTGCCTGACCATATTCACCAGCCCGGAATGCGTACAGCCGCTGATGACCACCAGCCCCTTTTCGCTCCTATAAAAAAGCGCCATGTCGTCATCGATTTCATCCTGGCAATCGCAGCCGGAGTTCGCATCCGGGGCTACCAGCCGCACATCGCCGGTCTCATACGCCGTAGTGCGCGGCACGGAACCGCTCAGCCACAGACCCGGCAACAGTTCCAGCGGTTCCCGTACGAGGCGCCAGTCGGCGCCAAGCGACGACAACTGGTCCTTGCGGTACGGAATGCCGGCAAATCGCCGTTCGCCGTGCGAGACGGAAAACCGGGGCTTGAACGCGGCCTCGTGCAGATAAACGGGCATCCGCTTTTTTGCCTGACCGAGGACATGAAAAAGACCACCGGTATGGTCGTGATGGCCGTGACTGATGACGATCAGATCGAGCGAAGCTGGCGCGACGCCGAGCAAGCCCAGATTGTGGATGACGGCTGCCGATTGCCCGGTATCGATGAGCAGCCGCGAATCCCCGGTTTCAAGCAGCATGGATAGGCCATGCTCGCCAAGAAACGGCGATGCAGCATTGATCGGGACACAGTTGTCGATGGCGACGGTGACTTTCATGTTCATTTTAAGGTTTCCGGAAATGCAGCGATGTTAAGCAGTTGAAAGAAATTACAGTCATTCAAACACTAAGGAGGCGCTGAAGTATTCCAAATCCGTCATTCCGGCGAAGGCCGGAATCCAGAAGAATCAACGAACTGGACCCCGGCACCCCAAGGGCACTTCCTGCGGGGCGCTTTCGCCGGGGTGACGAATAAATCAGCCTTTCCCTAACGGTAGCGGGACTTTTCATAATGCCACCGCCTGTACACCAAACAGCCACTGATGGCCGTGCATGACACCTACGGCAACAAGCAGCCCGACTCCGACACCGATGGCGTCCCACTTCAAGGCCGGCACAAAGGTGGCGCGTTTTCCTGCAAGCAGAAGCGAACAGAGTGCATAGACGGAGAAAACGAGAAACATGCCGAAAAGCAGGGTTTGCCGCAAGCCACCGTTGGCCAGCAGGTGGGTGCCCGACCAGAGGATGGCGCCCACCAGCATCGGGTGATGCAGCGTACGCCGGATGTAGCCGCCGAGATTTCCGCCGCCGATCACGAACAGTACCAGCGCGATGGTAACCAGCACCGGCGCCAGTTGGATCGCCAGGGCACTCGGTGGAAACAGGCGAATATCCGGCGCAGACTTCCATCCGGAGGCGATCAGCACGATGGCGCCCAGAGAACCCAGTGCCATGAAACCCTTCCAGGCGTTTTCCCCGGTGAACCTGACGACGCTGCGGCGGACGTAGGGCGTCGCAGTACTGAAATGGAGAACAAAAAACAGTACCAGACCGGAAACGAACATCGACATCGTCATGCTCCTTCTCTTGGCAAAATCAATCGTGACCTGTCCTGAATTATTTTGAGAAATACTATGCGAGATTGACCTCAATGTCCGACATTCCTCGTTGGATATACATGCATCCCTCAGGCACACCTCATTGGACAAGGCTCAGGGGAGACTTCTGCTGTTTTGAGAACGTGATTGGGGCATCGCATTCTTTCTGGAGCCGACATACCACATCGGCCACACATTAAATTGGCCGGACTGCAACGATAAGAGATCAGGATCAATGACATGCTTTTACCTGCCTGAGATTCATTTTTGTCACACCCCTACACAGCTCACCAGAGGAAAGCGTTGCGGCTCTCCCCGCGAGAAAAAGTTGAAGCGGAAGCCCCCTTCACGAAAAACAGTTGGACTCATGGTCAAATAATACACAACGACAAAGCTGCAGGCTCATTTTTCTCGAACAATCGGAGGCCGGCCACGAATCATTCCGTAATCGGCCCCCACCCTCTTTCACTCACTGACCACCACCTTCCCGTTCGGAGTTTCGCCGAACAATTCCGGCGCGTACATCGCCTCGATACACGTAGCTGGCAGCGAGAAATCGCCGTCGTTGTTCAGGCGTAGACTGTATTCAGTTCAATCCACGCCCCCCGTTGCCGGGGGACGAAATGGACAGCCGCACGGTATCGTTATCCAGATGAAGATAGCTTTCAGGAATCGTCACATAAAGCGTGTTGAGCAATTGCATTCAGTCATCCTCGTAGAACAAGTGATCCAGAACACGCCGATGCCGTTCATTGTCGGCAAGAACTTCCGGCTGGCAAAGATCGCGCAAGGAACAGGCTCGGCAATGATCGTCGTTGCGCCGCGGCGGTAGCCTGCCAAGCGACAGCATGGAGCGGATTTCGACAAGCGCTGTTTCAACAGCCTGATGCAGTTCGGGTGAGATCAGCACCTCGCGGCATCGACGCAAGGTGGCATAAAAAAGCGCCGCTTCGGGCACCGAATGCCCGGTCATTTCTTCCAGACACATGGCCTGTGCCGCCAGTTGCAGGTCATCGCAACGTGCTATTTCCGCGCGCTTGTGGCGGGAACCATGCTTGTACTCCACGGGATACGGCGAACCGTCCGGCAGAAACTCGACCACATCCACCTTGCCGACCAGCCCCAGCCGGTCGCTGTACAAGGGCAAGGCACGCTCCACCCGCAAACCGTCGCGAACTTCGACACCGGGATCATCGACCCGCTTGTGCAACGCCTGACCACGCTGCGTAAAGATATTCTCCTGAAACACCTGTTCCAGATGGATGAGGCCGCACTGGCGCGGGCAATAACACCAGTGCTGGAGGGCGGAAATGGCGATGGGGTCGAGGGATCAATCCATCGAGAGTGCACTACTGCAAGAACTTCATTAAAATCCGTTGTCTACTGCTCAGGAGATAACAGCATGATGCTTACTTACCAGGACGTCGCCAACGAGGCCATGAAGCTCTCCCCGGAGGAAAGGATGAATCTGGCTGAAAAACTCTGGACCAGCGTCGATACCCCCGAAGCAATTGCCGCTGCCTGGGATGTCGAAATCGAACGCCGCCTGGCCCAGATTGATTCCGGAGAAGCCGAAACATACCCCGCTGACGAAGTCATCGCTGAACTGCGCGCCAAGCTACAGTGACGCAAGTCCGCCTGCACCCTGCTGCCCGGCGCGAACTCCACCGGGCCGTCGACTGGTACATCCGCGAAGCCGGCACACGCGTTGCTGCCGGCCTGATCGACAATTTCGACCAACTGCAATCGCTGATCCGCGAACATCCTCACGTTGGCGCCCTCGTAAAATCCGACACGCGAAGACTGGTGTTCAAGCGCTATCCCTACACACTAGTCTATCGCCTGCACGGCGACGTAGCAGAAGTGCTTGCGTTTGCCCACCATAGCCGACGGCCGGAGTATTGGACGGGGCGGCTGTAGGGACGAGCACAATCACACGCGCTTGATAAGCGTTACGGTACTTTCAGTTCATAGGAGCCGCCTTCCAGCATTATGCCGACCTGCTTCGAGTGCCATTTCTCGCTGGCAACCCAGCGTGCCCGTAGCGGAGAGAATTCTAGCGTGGCCCATTTCACGTCCTTGCCTGAGAATATCCCGTAGCCGGAACCCAGCACGTCGTTGAGCGCCTTTTCAGGCACGTCCTTCGCTTTTTCTTCAAGCAGTTCAACCCGTTGTATGGCGTCGATGGAGAAGCTTCTCAGCTCGTTCCTCAGGTGGCACCAAGCATCGATATACCAGTTGTCGCGGTAGTGGATCAGGCGTTGCGGCGAGATTTCGCGCTCGGTCTTTTCGCCTGAGCCACGGGCGTTGTACTGGACTACCAGTCGCTTGCGTCGCAACAGGGCAGATCCGATGGCCTGGAAGCTGTCGAGATGCACTTGCCGTGCGCCCACGGTGAGGATGCGGATACGCTTGACGACCTCTTCGGCGAGGTTGTCGGCCACGCCAATCAGGGCGGTTAGCCGGGAGAGCAGCGGCTTGATATGCGGCCCGAGCAGGCCGCCGGTATCAAGATTTGCCAGCAGGTGCTGCATGGTCAGCAGGGCATGGATTTCCTCGGCAGAAAACCACAATCCGGGAAGTTCGTACTGCGCGCCGACACGCTTCGTGGTGTGATCGCGCTTGAGGGTTGCCCTTGAGACACCGAGCCCATCCAGTAGAATTTGAAAGGAAACGACACCCCGGTCGTTGAGCATCTGGTCAATCTTGTAGAAACGCTCGGTCTGATTCATTTCTCCCCTTTTACTTGCTGGCGGAGAGGAATGAACAGGAAACCTTCTGCCTAACTCAAAGGATGTGCCTCGAACGACATCTTATCCGGTTTACCATTGCGATGACATAAGCCAATTAGCTTATGCGGACGGCAATCCACCTGTCTTTTCGTATTGCTACCGCGAAGCATCCAGAATACCGATCACCACTCAAACGCCCCTTTCTGAGCCGGAACCTCAGTATTCGTAGCCGCGCTCGACCCAGTACTGCCAGTCAGCGACGGCCTGGCATGTTTCTTCATCCGCTGACAGGCACTCAAGTTGTGAGAGCGGTACTGCCAGTTCCGACTTTCCAAACTTGATCAGAACAAACACTTCGGACATGCAATCGTCTTCGGGCGCCATGCCGACGACCTGAACCTGGCTTCCTGTTTCAAGAGGCGACGTCGAACGAGGCTGTTTGCACTTTGCTTTGAATGGGACTTTCAGCGTGTCCTGAAGGTAGCAATACCATCCCATGGCGCGTTCCGTCTCGTCGTAGGCATCAACGACAATTTCGAAAAGAATGCGCTCCTCAATTTCGGGTTGCTCACGCTTGCGTGTCACGGTGTATCTCCCTTATGAAAATCCAATTTCCGTATAGATTTACTCTTCTGTGTAATCCATGTCGAATTGAAGCAACAGATTTCAAAGCTTCATTTAATGGCAACCCCGACCACCCATCTGGCAAACATCAGCACAAGAATCAACCACACGGCAACGAAAACGACGGCGGTAACATAGCTCACTGGCTTCTTCGCCACATGAGCCGCTTTCTCACGTGCGGCCTCGACAACCCTTGGCGGGGTTAGTCGGACAACCAGCGCGATGCCGAGCGGAATGAGCAGCAGATCATCAAGGTAACCGATGAGCGGGATGAAATCCGGGATGAGGTCAATCGGGCTCAGGGCATAGGCGGCGATCAGCAGCGCCAGAAGGCGCACGAACAGCGGAGTGCGGGGATCGCGCGCGACGAAATACACCGTCAGCGTGTGCTGTTTGAGTTTAGTGGCCCAGTCCTTCAGCGGCATAAAGGCATCATGCCGGGAGTAAACGCCTTGAGCAAGCCGTAGTCCTGTTCCGGATATCGGGATAGGGGCGGCCAGATTACCTGACCGACCCCTCCCACACCACCCGGCATGCGGGTCCGCACCGGGCGGTTGAAATAGTTGAGGTC
>JAIFKU010000110.1 GCA_020049495.1 Accumulibacter sp. | reverse complement strand
ATGCAGTTGCGCTTCGCTTCGTTTGCTGTGGCCAACTTACGAGAGGACTTTCACCTCCAAGATCGCGCCCATGCTGGGCGCACAAAAAAAGGCACCGCCGAAGCGATGCCTTTTTGCCGGGGCAGAAACTGCTGATCAGTAACCGGCGCCCTTGATCGACTTCAGACCTTTGTATATGGCCTTGGCAGCGAGTTGCTCTTCGATGCGGATCAACTGGTTGTACTTGCAGATGCGGTCGGTACGCGACAGCGAACCGGTCTTGATCTGGCCGGCACCGGTACCGACGGCGAGGTCGGCGATGAAGGAGTCTTCCGTCTCACCCGAGCGGTGCGAGGAGATCACACCATAACCGGCCTTCTGTGCCATCTTGATGGCGTCCAGAGTTTCAGTCACGGTGCCGATCTGGTTGACCTTGATCAGGATCGCGTTGCAGGCGCCCATGTCGATGCCCTTTTTCAGGCGGGTCGGGTTGGTAACGAAGAAATCGTCGCCGACGATCTGCACCTTCTTGCCGAGCGCCTTGGTGAATTTGACATAGCCGTCCCAGTCGCTCTGGTCAAGACCATCCTCGATCGAAACGATCGGGTACTTCTTGCACCAGTCAGCGTAGATGGCGATCATTTCGTCGGCGGTGAACAGCTTGTCCGGATTCGATTTCCAGAACTTGTAGCCCTTGCGCTCGCCTTCGTCGAACAGTTCGGAAGACGCGCAGTCGAGCGCAATCGCGATCTGCTTGCCGGGCTTGTAACCGGCGGCCTCGATCGCCTGCATGACGACGTCAAGCGCTTGATCGTTGGTCAGGTTCGGGGCGAAGCCACCTTCGTCGCCGACGGCAGTGACGTGGCCACCCTTCTTGAGGATGCTCTTCAAGGCATGGAACACTTCGGTGACCCAGCGCAGTCCTTCGGAGAAGGTCTTGGCGCCGACCGGCATGATCATGAATTCCTGGAAGTCGATCAGGTTGTCAGCGTGCTTGCCGCCGTTGATGATGTTGGCCATCGGCGTCGGCAGAACGAATTCCTTGTTCTTGTGCAGTTTGCCAATGTATTTCCACAGCGGCATCTTGCTGACACTGGCGGCAGCCACGGTGATGGCCATCGACGCGCCGAGCAGCGCATTGGCGCCGAGCTTGGACTTGTTGGTGGTACCGTCCAGCGCGATCATCGCTGCGTCGAGCTCGCGCTGGTTAAGCGGGTTCTTGCCCTTGAGCAGAGTGGCGATCGGGCCATTGACGGCGGCAACCGCCTTGAGCACGCCCTTGCCGAGATAAACTTTCTTGTTGCCGTCGCGCAGTTCGCAGGCTTCGAATTCGCCAGTCGAGGCGCCGGACGGAACGGCGGCTCGCGCCATGAATCCGTTATTCAGCGTGATATCGACTTCAACGGTGGGATTGCCGCGCGAGTCGAGAATCTGACGACCGACGACCTTGGTGATCTTGACGAACTTGGCGGGCGCAGCCACCTTCTTGACGGGAACGGCTTTCTTGGCGACGACGACCTTCTTGACTGCAACAGCCTTCTTGGCAGGAGCAGCCTTCTTGGCGGGAACAACTTTCTTAGCGGGTGCAGCTTTAACGACCTTGGCCATTTTGGATTCCATTACAGTAGTTGATTGAAAACACATATGGTGCAACAGATAAAGGCGTGAGTATACAACGAAATGCCCAGCGAATTGCCATCCAGGAATTGGGCGCGGATGAACACGGCCACGACGAAGGACCAGGTCTTCCCTGCGCACTTCGAATCCCAAGCAGGATTCCTTGGCGCAAGGCCTATTCGTTGGCCGCTACACCAACGGGATCCTCGGCATCCGGATTGATGACGCCGAAGTGCGCCGGTATCCGGGCATAGAAGACCCGGATCTTTTCCTGATGAACCAATGCGAGGATTTGTTTCATTTCGTCCTCATTGACAATGAACTCCACCTCGATGCCGGCGTTACCGGCCAATTCGAAGAAGCGGTCTTCGAACAGGTGGTGGTGTCGCCCGAAACCGGCCATCGCCCGGAACGCCGAGCCGCCGCGAATACCCAGCGTGTTGGCTTTTTCGAGCAGCCACTCCCAGAGCAGGACGCCATGATGACTGCGTTTTTCGTCCACGTAAAACCGCAGAAATGAGCCTTCCATGTCCGCCTCCTTTATCGGGTTTGAATTTTCCTCAGGATGAATTCTTCAGCAGGTAGAGGGTACCGATCCCGGCGAAGGTCATGACGACCGATCCCACAACATGCGCGGCGACGGCACCGAAGGCCCAGGAAATTCGTCCTTGCTGCAGCAGTACAGTGATCTCGGCCGAGAACGTCGAGAAGGTCGTCAGCCCGCCACAAAAGCCGGTGATGACCAGCAGGCGCCATTCCGGCGAGATCGCCGAGAAGGTGGCGAAGAACGCGATGCCCAGCCCGACAACATAGGCGCCGATCAGATTGGCCGCCAGCGTACCGGGAGGAATGGTCGGAAAGGCGCTGTTGAGTTTATCGCCTAACTGCCAGCGCAACAGGGCGCCCAGCGCCGACCCCACGGCAATCGCCAGAATTGATTTCCACATAGATCTGTCCAGAATCCGTCCAACGCTCCACATATTACTCTAACAACTTACCCACAGAAGCTGTGCATAACCCTGTGCGATTATTGTGTTATTGCCGATAAAAGCCTGTGCCGACGAACGCCTGACATCCTTGCTCAATAAACAGGCAATACCTCCCGTCAGGTGCCCGGTTCAATTCTTGCTCGGCACCTCGTCGCGCAGTTCGCGACGCAGGATCTTGCCGACGTTGGTTTTCGGCAGATCCTTACGGAACTCGACCTGACTGGGCACCTTGTAAGCGGTCAGGTATTCGCGGCAATGTATGATGAGTTGCGCCGGGGTCAGCAATGGATCCTTCCTGACGACGAAAATCTTCACCGCCTCGCCCGTTTTCTCGTCCGGCACGCCGATGGCAGCCACTTCGAGCACCCCCGGATGCATGGCCAGAACGTCCTCGACTTCGTTCGGATAGACGTTGAAGCCGGAGACGAGAATCATGTCCTTCTTGCGGTCGACGATGCGCACATACCCCTTGTTGTCCATCACGGCGATGTCACCGGTACGCAGAAAACCGTCGGGCATGAATACGTTGGCCGTCTCTTCCGGTTGCTTGTAGTAGCCCTTCATGACCTGCGGACCGCGAATGCACAGCTCGCCACGCTCGCCGAGAGGAACATCGGCGCCGCTGTCGTTGCGGATCACCGCCTCGGTCGACGAAATCGGCAGCCCGATCGAGCCGTTGTATTCCGGAATGTTGATCGGATTGATGGTGGCCGCGGGAGATGTTTCGGTCAGGCCATAGGCCTCGATCAGCGGTTTGCCGGTCACTTTTTTCCAGCGCTCGGCAACGCCCTTCTGAACCGCCGTACCGCCCCCTAGGGTCACCTTGACGCGACTGAAGTCAAGGGCGGAAAAATCCGGGTTGTTGAGCAGCGCGTTGAACAGGGTGTTGACGCCGGTCAGCACGGTGAACGGATACTTGCCCAGTTCCGCAACAAATTTTGGAATGTCGCGCGGGTTGGTAATCAGCAGATTGTTCGCGCCTATCTTGATGAACAGGAAGCAGTTCGCCGTCAGCGCAAAGATGTGATACAGCGGCAAGGCGGTTACCACCATTTCGTTTTCCATGGTCACGACCGAACTGACCCAGACATGCGCCTGCGTCGCGTTGGCGATGATGTTACGGTGCGTCAGCATCGCGCCCTTGGAAAGACCGGTGGTTCCTCCGGTATATTGCAGGAAGGCGACGTCCTCCAGCTCAACCTTCACCGGCGTGAATTGCGCAGCGGCGCCCTGCGCAATGGCGCTCCTGAAACCGACGGTCTTCGGGATACGCCACGCCGGAACCATCCTCTTGATGTATTTGACGACGAAATTGACGATGCTGCCCTTCGGGAAGCCGAGCATGTCGCCAAGCCGTGCGATCACCACATTCTTTACCTGTGTCCTGGCAATCACCTGCGCCAGCGTTCGCGCAAAGTTCTCGAGAATGACAATGGTTTGCGAACCGGAATCTCTGAGCTGGTATTCCAGTTCGCGCCCGGTGTACAGCGGGTTGCAGTTGACTATCGTATAGCCGCCGCGCAAGGCTCCGATCATGCAGACCGGATACTGCAGGACGTTGGGCATCATGATCGCAATGCGTTCGCCCTTCGGCAGCTTGAGAACCGTTTGCAGGTAGGCGGCGAAATCGCGCGACAGCGTGTCGAGCTGACCATAGGTTATTTCGGCGCCCATGCAGACGAATGCCGTGCGCTCGCTGTACGCGGCGACGCTCTTCTCGAACAACTCGCCGAGCGACTGGAATTCGCTCATATCAATCTCGGCCGGCACACCCTGCTCATAGCTCTGCAGCCAAATTTTTTCCACCTGACCCCCCGTATAAAGCTGTTTTTCTTGCCGAGAAACCCTTTATCGCCAGCCCGGCCGATAGTATTCCATCTGGCCGTTTTGCGAAAGTGATTGCATGGCGAGTAATCAATACACTTCGAGCAAGGACGCATCGGCAAAGATCAGTGCGCCACGTACTTCGCGCGCCGGGAAAACGCCGGCCACCGCCCGGCAGTAGCCGGAGACCTGCGCCCGATACTCATCAAGGCGCAGCGTATCGCTGCCCGAACTCTTGTAATCGAGCACCCAGAACGCATCTTCAAACTCGACCAGGCGATCGATGCGCTTCAATTCACCCTCACCCGTCGTGAGATCAACTTCGTTCCATGCCCTGCGGTGCTGTGCGGGATCGAAAAAGCGTCGCAACACGGGTGCCGCCAGCACGCGTTCGGCCACCGGCAGCACGCGCCGGTAATCGCCATCGTCAAAGCCGAGATCTTTCCACCAGCCGTCTGGCGCATTCCCGCTGCTATGCCGTTCGAGCAGGGCGTGCAGCAGGATGCCGAAACGTTCGCCCGCATCCGGGATTCGACGGCGCTCGCCGACCGGCGGCAGAGGTATAGATTCGGCGGAGGCCACAGCGGTCATCGCGTCCGGCGTAGCAAGACCGGACATCGGAGGGCCATCGCCGTGTGCCAATCCGCCACCGAGTTTCTCCAGCGCCCCTTCGAGCCGGCGATAGGGCGTTTCGCTCCCGGCCTTGGCATTCTCGATACCGCTGGCAAGGAATACCTGTCGCGCCCGCGTCATCGCCACGTAGAGCAGGTTCAGTTCCTCGCGCCTTGCGGCCTGCGCTTCGATCTCGAACAGCGACTGGCGCGCCGCGCCGCGATCCTCCTTGCGTCCGTAGAAAGAGAAATGCTTCGGCGACGGTGCTTCCGGCGGCCAATCGACCAGCACATCCCAGGGATCGGGCGGTCGCGGCGCAGTGTTGGCACCGAGTAGCCAGACAATCGGCGCTTCCAGCCCCTTGGCGCCGTGGATGGTCAGAATGCGTACGCGTCCGGCATCGATACTCTGCGCTTCGATCACGCCCTCATCCGGGGCGTCGTTGACATCGGCATCGCGCAGGTCGCGCAGTTCGTCGATGCAGCGCGGCAGGCTCGGGAAACGCCCGCCGTCGAGGTCGAGCGTGAGTAGCAACAGGGCGCGCAGATTGGCCTCGACGCTGGCGCCGGTGGCCTCCGCTACGGCCAGCCGGTAACGCTTGATCACCTCGCCCTGATGGAAGATGCGGTCGAGCAGGTCGTGCACCGGCAGACGA
The DNA here is from genome assembly GCA_020049495.1 of Accumulibacter sp. Taxonomy (GTDB): domain Bacteria; phylum Pseudomonadota; class Gammaproteobacteria; order Burkholderiales; family Rhodocyclaceae; genus Propionivibrio. The sequence goes on along the minus strand of JAIFKU010000110.1, from coordinate 28,115 downwards.
TCCGCCGCCTGCAGCCATTCACCGAGCAGTTGTGCCGCGCGTGCCAGACGGGGCGGGGCATATCCTTCCCCGACCAGTGCTTCCAGCCGCTGCCACCACGAGGATTCAGGGCGCACGGCAAGCTGTATCAGCTCCTCGTCGCTGCAGGCAAACAGTGGCGAGCGCAGCGCCTGCGCAAGCTTCAGATCGGCGAGTGGTGTGACAAGGAATTCAAGCAGGGCCACGAGGTCGCGCACTTCCAGTGCCGCCAGCAGGCCGCCGCGCGAACCCGCATCGTAGGGGATGCCTGCGGCACTCAGCGCTCGTTCGTAACAGACCAGATTGGTTCGCGTGCGCACCAACAGCATGATGTCGCCGTAACGCACAACGCGTTGCTGAAGCTGGCCGTCGGCGCCCTTATCTTCGATCTGCCAGACTCCAATCATGGCCTTGATCTTTTCCGCCAGGCATTGCGCTTCCTGCTGCAGGCGAAAATCTTCCGGCTCAAGGTCCGGCTCGGTCAACGGATCGCGCAGGCCAGTACGTTCGGGCATTTCTCCTTCCACAGCCTTGCCTGATAGCGGCAACAGTTCAACCCGCCCCGGCAATGCGCCGGCAAACGAGGTCTGTTCGCGGAAGGGCGCGAATTCGGGCACATCGAGGAACAGTGCATTGAGCACGTCAATTATTGGCTGCGCATTTCGCCGCGTCGCATCCTGCTCGCAACGCACGGCACCATAGTCGCGCTTAAGGAAATCAGCCGCCACCGAGAACAGCCGCGGCTCGGCCCGGCGGAAGCGGTAGATCGACTGCTTCGGATCACCGACCAGAAAGACTGCCGGGCGCGACGCATCCGAGTAGGCCTCCAGCCAGGCCAGCAGGATCTGCCACTGCAGCGGGTTGGTATCCTGAAACTCGTCCAGCAGCACATGACTGTAGCGCGCATCCAGCCTGGCCTGCAGAAATGCGGCCGTGTCCTCGTCGCGCAGCAGCCTGAGCACGTTCCATTCGGCGTCGACAAAGTCGATCTGCCGCCGCACCTTCTTGAACTCGTCCACATGCATGAGGAAGGCCTGAAATACTGCGCAGGCATCCTGATTGAAGGCCAGGATGCGCTCTGCGATCTGCCGTTCGAGGCAATCGATCAGGCGTTCGCCAAGCTGCCCGTGCAGGGCCAGGAAACGCGCCGCACCTTGCGGCGTAAAGCGCTTGTCCAGCGCCGCAGTCGGCTTTTTCACGCGCAGTGTATTGTCTTTGGTCAGAAGCACCGAGCGCAGTTGCGCGAAGCATGCGGCCCGATCCGTTTCAGCCATGGCTGCGCGCAGCGTCGCTGCCACGGACTGATCGCTGACCAGATCGCTCATGTCGAGAAAGTCGAGATAGGCCTGAAATTCCGGCGACCAGTCAACGGCAAAGAAATCGGCCAGGGCCTGACCGGGTTCTCCCGCACCGAGTTGCTCGCGCAGCGCAGCAACGACTTTCCCTGCGCTGTCTGATCCCGCATCGCCGAAGGCCAGCCACTCGCTGCGCCGATCCAGTGCCCGGCGAATCAGGCGCCGCGTCGAATCCAGCCCGGCCTCGCCGAGCAGCCGGACAAAGCCCTGCGTGACTTCGCTCCCCGGCGCTTGCTGCAAGCCGGCGGCGAAGGACTGCCAGAGCTCGTCGAACAGCCGCGAATCGGATTCGACCAGCGTTGACCCGGCCAGATTGGCCGACAGCGGCGCGGCATCGACGAGCTGCAGGAACCAGCCGTGAAAGGTATTGACCGCCAGCCCGGGCTGCGCCGCCAGCACCAGTTCGTAGAGGCCGCGCGCGCTGCGCAGGGTGGCCTCGTCTGCCGCGACTCCGCGCTCGGCGAGAAAGGCAACGAGCTGCGCCTCGCTGCCGGTGGCCAGCAGATGCAGCCAGTCAACGACGCGCTCCTCGATTTCGCGTGCCGCCTTGCGCGTGAAGGTGATGGCCAGAATCTCGCCGGGTGCGACACCGGCCAGCAGCAGGCGCACAATGCGCGAGGCCAGCAGCCAGGTCTTGCCGCTTCCGGCACAGGCCTCGACGACGACGCTGTGCGACGGGTCGAGGGCGCGCAGGATCAGGGGTCGGGATGAATCAGGCATACTCCCTCCGGCACAGCCCACTCATCTCGCAATACCTGCACACGCTGTCGACGCCGTGCGCCGGCAGTTTCGCCCCGGCGCGCAGCGCGCTGAAGGCCGTCTGCAGGCGCTGGCCCTGAGCTTGCGCCGCGGCCATCAAGGCCGCTTCCTCATGGCCAGCCATCACGGCCACGATGCGCTCGTCGTCGAGCGCGACATAGGCGGCTTGCGCGGCCTTGCCGTGCAACAGCGCGTAGGCCGGCAGCTGCACGTCATCCGGCAGACGCTCTTTGATCTCCTTGGCTGCCTGCGTCTTGTAGTCGAGCAATGAAGCACATTCTTCGTTGTTCTTCCGGTCAATGCGGTCAATGCGACCGTAAAGCTCGACACTGGAGCCATCGTCCAGAGGCAGTACGCGGCTGACCCGCGTTTCAGCCTGCACCCAGCGCCAGCCCAGCGCTTCCTGCTCGCGCTGCCAGTCGAGGTAGGCCAGCAGTTGCCTTTCCCAGCGCAGACGCCAGCCGGTGGCCAGAAAATTGTCTTCGATGGCGGATGCAAAGACTTCGGTCACGCAGTCCTGCAAGGCAGACAGCGCCTTGTCCTCGGCGAGTTCGGAGAGTACCGGATGGCGCCCGTGGAAGCGCTCCAGCACCTGATGAACCAGTGCGCCGTAATCGCTCTTGCCCATTTCCTCGCTGACCTCGTCCATCTCGCCCAGCCCGAGCACGTGACGGGCAAAGAAGCGGTACGGGCAGGCGACGAGGCTGGCGTAAGCGCTCACCGAGACGCGGCGCGGAATCAGCGCCAGCGGTGCCACGGGTGCCGCCATTGTGCTGATGCCCGGCGCGCTGGCGGCCTCCGGCACGGCCTCGCCGCGCGCCGGCAGGGGCGAGCGCTGCAGGTCGTCGTTCCAGGCCAATTGATGCAGTGTCGAAAGCAGCGCCAGCTCCGGTGCCAGCAGGTTGGCCTCGCCGTTCTGCACCGATTGCCAGGTGACCGTCACACGCGGCACGGTGGCCAGCAGCAGTTCAAGGTCGCGGCGCAGTTCGCGCTCGCCGTCCTGGCGCGTGCGCAGACCAAGTTCGCGGCGCACGGACTGGTTGAAGAACTCGCCATTGGCCGCCGGCGCCAACTGGCGAGCATCACCGCCGATCAGCAAGGCCGCCTCAAAGCGGCGCAGGCAGACGGCGTTGAGCGGTGTCAGAACAATAGTGCTGCTGATGCTGCCGTCGCGGAAGTTGGCCGCTTCCAGTTCGCGGTTGAACCAGTCGCGCCAGGCGGCGAAAGAGAACAGCGCAGCGCTGTTTTCGAGTTCGCTGCGACGCACTTCGAGCAGGTCGAGCAAGACCTTGCCCGCCGCGTCCTGCTGCAAGGGCTCGAGCGCGCCCAGCGCTTCCAGCGCCTTGTGCAGGCGGCTGATCCAGCGTACCAGCGGTGCGGGTTTCGAGCGCAGCAAGGTGGTCGCTGCTTCGATGCGGTCGAGCAGCGCCAGCCCGATGGCTTGCGCCTGGTCAGCGTCGGCTTCAAGCAGGCAACGCCTGATGCGCGGCACAGCGGATTTGACCGAGGCTTGACGAATCGCCGCTTCAAGCGAAAACACCGCCGCCTTGCGTGCGCTCTCGTCGCAGTCGGAAAAAATGTAGGGCGATTTGCACAGGTCGAGCAGATCGCGGTAGTAGGCGTTGCCGGCTGCCGTTTCGAGCAGCGCGTCGACGGTCGCTGCAGCACGGGAGGTCGAGAGTTTCCAGCCCGTTTCGTCGCTGACCAGGACGCCTTCGCGTTCGAGCAGCGCGCGCACGCGCCGCGCACTCAATCGATCCTGCGTAATCAGCACGATACGGCGCAGCCCGGCATTCAGCCAGGCACCGAGCTGGGCCACGGCAGCTTGCGCTTCCTGTTCGCGACCGCTGGCGGGAACCAGCGTCAGACGGCCGGAAAGCGGGCTTACCGGCTGCTGTTTTGCCAGTGCCAGGGCACGTTCAAACAAGGGAGCGGAGGGCGATTCCGGCCACGCCGCCGCCAGCGTCGCCATCAGCGGCGAGGTCGCTGCACTGCGCACGGCCGGATGAAACACCGACAAAGGCTGCGAACAACCGTATGCCGACAGGAAATCGCGCTCGGCAGGGGCCAGCGACTCATCCGGTGCCGCATCGAGCAGCACCAGCAGCGGACGCGATCCCGCAGGCGCCTGCTCAACCTGCCTCGCCAGAGCCGCCAGACGCAGCCGGTAAACTGCCGCTGCATCAGCTTGCCCGGCGACCGCCAGCGCGCGCCAAAGCTCATGCACGACGCGCGCCTCGAAGGCCAGCGGTGACGAAGAGCGCAACGCATAGGCCCGTTGCAGTTGCGCGGCCAGCACCGCTTCGTCCGCGGGCAGGAAAACGGCGGCGGCCGTCAATTCATCGAACAGGGCAGCCATTTCTGTGGCAATGCCCCATAGCGCGGCTTCGTCGAACCAGCCGCGTTCGCGCAGGGCTTCGTGCAGCAGTACCAGTCGCTCGCTATCGGGCAAGGCTTCGGGAATTCCGGCCACAGGCGCCGACTGGACCCAGTGATTCAGGGTATCGAAGCGCGGCAGCAGCAACGGCCGGGGGGCTGTACGCAACAGCGCTGAGCGCAGTTCGGCGACGAGCGGTAATGCAGGAACAAGAATGACCAGCGACGACAGATCACCCGTTGCAACGGCTTTGCTGCATCGCTCGAGCATGGCGATGGCAAGCACATCAAGAAAGCCCTCGCCCGCAGGCAAGGCCGTCGAGATCAGCCCGTCAGCCGTCTGCTGCATGGATACAGGAGAGCAGACTCAGCGCTCGAGTTGATCGAGCTTGTCCGGCTTGCCATTCCACTCGTCGGCATCGGCCGGCGGTTTGCGGCGCTCGGTGATCACCGGCCAGACCTTGACCATCTCGGCATTCAGCGCGATGAATCGGCGCTGTGTATCCGGCACGTCATCTTCGGCAAAGATGGCCTCCGCCGGACACTCGGCCACGCAAAGCGTGCAATCAATGCACTCCTCGGGGTCAATCGCCAGAAAATTGGGGCCCTCGTGAAAGCAGTCGACGGGGCAGACATCGACGCAATCCGTATATTTGCACTTGATGCAGTTCTCGGTAACAACGTAGGCCATTTTGCGTCTCGCTTGGTTACGGAAGAAAAACTATAGCGCATTTGTCACGCCAAACGGTTCTTGCCCACAATGCTACAAAGGTAATTGCTAAACTTTCGTCCCGCGCCGCCGGACCAGGTGCCGGAACAACCAGCTGCGCGGCGGCTCGAGCCCCGTCCGGACAAAAGCCAGAGGACTGGGCTCAAGGAGAAAGCGCTTCTGCACCTCCCCTTCACCACGTCGCCCGGCAAACAAGATCCTGTCACCTGACAGAAGAGGGGTATCTTCCGGCGGCAAAGGGAACTCCAATTCCTTGCGCAAAAGGAGCAGAGGCACCGCATTGATACGTTCGGGTGGGTTTTCCGGGTTCATCAGCAGATCGCCGATCGAAAATGGAGGCTGGACTTCTGGCGCCAGCGCTTCCCGCAAACCGGCGAAGGAAGCATAGCAATCGAATCCCCACATGAATGGAACTTTGTCTCCAACTTGCTTTTCCAGAAGCGCTCCGGTTTGTTTCGCCATTTCACCTGAGTCCTGGTCAAGATATTTGAGGAAACGGATCAGCAAGGGAGAAGTCAGAAGTTGGCGAGCCTTGTGGGAAACCACTTCTGCTTTGATAAAGCGCAGGTTCGCCATTGAAGCATCGATCAGGCTGGCGTTGGCCACATTTACCTGTCGGATAACCACATACAGTTTCGAGTTGATCGAACGGGCGCGTGTGACGGTTGCCAGATTGACCGAATCACTTTCGGTACACACAACCAGCCCGACAGCCTTTTCAATCCCCGCAGACAACATGTCCTGAAAGACTACGCCTTGAGATTGCAGTACATGAGTATCGCCTTGTTTTATCAGATCGATATTGACGACAGAACAGGTGACCCCCGCATTTTCCAGTGCTGACACGAAGTATTGGGATAAACTGCCTGTCCCGCAGACTAGCCAATGGCCTTTCGGGAGATTGAGTGAATCCGGACGCATCCCCCCAGGCAGTCCGGAAAGCCATTCGATCACCCGCAGTTTCTCTGGCGATCCCATATCCAGGTTGATGTTATTGGCAAATATCTGAAAGGGGTTGACCAGTTCAATATTCCTGAATGAATCAAGATTGGCTTGCGCAATCTTGGTATGTACTCTGGCAATGATGCGCAACGAAGGATTGAGCACCGTGCCGCCAATCGCTACCGACTGGTTGCTATCGTCATTTCCCGCCAGCGCTACCATGGCCACGCACTTGCTGTGGGTCACTCCGGCATCGACCAGAACATCGGGCAAACGACCATCTGCAGACAGGAACAACGGGGAATACTCGAATTCCTCTATCTCGATACGGGCAGCCCGCTCTGCACGCATTTCGACAATGACCATGCGTTGTCCCATTCTATCCAGCATCCGGGCCAGCATGATTCCACTCTGGCCATAACCGACAATCAGGACAAACGGCTCCTGCAGGGCAAAGACCCGTAAGGCAAAGCGCCGCCGGGCAATTGCATCACGCAAGGTCTGATCTTGCGACAAATGGAAAATGCTCCCGAGGGCGTAGGCCCATGAAACCACGCACAAGTAGATGCATACGACAGTCCAGACGCGTTGCGGATCAGTGAACTCGTAGGGGATTTCGCCGAATCCGATTGTCGTTGCGGTATAGCTAATGATGTACAGCGCGTGAAAAAAACCGAGATGGACGACATTTCCGCTTTTGTCCATCCCTGGTATCAGCACCAGCCCCCATACCGAAATGGCATAGGCAATGATCAGTACAATCAGCGGCCGGCGTAGCCGGCGCAGAATAACGAACAGAACCTCGTTCACGCCTTGTTTCCGTCAGCGCGTCTGGCGCAGGGTTTCACTGATCAGCAGAATCACCGAAATGATATTCGCAACAAGGGCGCCAGCACTGAGCGAAACGATGGTCGACATGGTATCGCCGGTCATCGCGGCTTGACTGATATTGACATGCCACATCCAGACGAAGGAGGCGGCCAGAAGCTGCAACATGGCCACCAGACTGGTCGCCAGATGAGTGGCGCCGATATGCGTCCGATCACCGAACTTCATCACCAGCGCAATCAGATTGACCACAACGGCTGCAAACAGATGTCCGGCATCATGCAAGTGAATGTTATCAATTTCACCGATAAAGAAGCCGAAATTAAGCGTACACGCCAGAATGATAAAAAAACCAAAAATGACTTTTTCCAGATTCATGGTTCCGATCTGCTCCCGTTATGTTGACAATGCATCATACGGGCCTGTCATCGGGATGTAAATGTCCATGCGAAACAATCGCGTAGAAACTGGAGACCGGCTCTCGCTACAGAAAACTTCTGTCACAGCCAGCAGGAAATTCAGATTCTCTTAACTGTTATTGCCCGCTTCCGGCAATACCCGTAAAGTCACAATTTGATCACCTCGATCATCGTCAATGGCATTTGCTTCCCATGCAGCTGTTTTTTAGCTACGATAAGGGTTAAATTTGGTCGTACCCCTCCAGGCATCTGCCCTCCCCTCCCATCTCTGTTACCCAAGAGGCATCCAATGAGCGAACACATCCACTACGTCACTGACGATACTTTTGCCGCCGAGGTTCTGCAAGCGCAGCAACCCGTACTGGTCGATTACTGGGCCGAATGGTGCGGCCCGTGCAAGATGATTGCGCCGATTCTTGATGAAATCGCCAAGGAATACGCCGGTCGCCTGAAAGTCGCCAAACTGAACATCGACGACAACCAGACCACCCCAGCCGGTTATGGCGTGCGCGGCATTCCCACGCTGATGCTGTTCAAGAACGGTAACGTTGAAGCCACCAAGGTTGGCGCCCTCTCCAAATCCCAGCTCGCGGCTTTCATTGACAGCAATCTGTAAAGTCGATACCCTGCACCTGAAGGTTCGAACAGAGCGGCACCTGCTTACAGGAAAGCCCGCACCGAACTTTCAGGCGTAATCTTCAGTCGTAGCAAGTCCGGCAGTAGCCAAAACCCTCCTCGTACGCGACTCTTTCGCGACAATGCCAAGCGCACCACGCTTCCTTCATTTTTCTGCTTTCTATCCACTCATGCATCTATCCGAACTCAAAGCCCATCATGTAAGCCAGCTTCTCGACATGGCCGTTACCAACGACATCGAGGGCGCCAACCGGCTTCGCAAGCACGAACTGATCTTCGCGCTGCTCAAGAATCAAGCCAAAAAGGGAGAAACCATTTTTGGTGACGGCACGCTTGAAACGCTGCCCGATGGCTTCGGTTTCCTGCGCTCACCCGACACGTCGTATCTGGCCAGTACCGACGACATCTACGTCAGCCCGAGCCAGATCCGCCGCTTCAATCTGCACACCGGCGACACCATTGAAGGCGAAATCCGCACACCGAAGGACGGCGAGCGCTACTTCGCGCTGGTCAAGGTCGACAAGATCAATGGCGAGGCGCCGGAAGCCTCGAAGAACAAGATCCTGTTCGAAAACCTGACGCCGCTGCATCCGGCCGAACACATGAAACTCGAGCGCGATATCCGCGGCGAGGAAAACATTACCAGTCGCATCATCGACATCATCGCGCCGATCGGCAAAGGCCAGCGCGGCCTGCTGGTCTCCAGCCCGAAGAGCGGCAAGACAGTGATGATGCAGCACATCGCTCACGCCATTACCACCAATCATCCCGACGTGACGCTGATCGTCCTGCTGATCGACGAACGCCCGGAAGAAGTGACCGAAATGACGCGCTCGGTGCGCGGCGAAGTGGTCGCATCGACCTTCGACGAACCGGCCACGCGCCACGTGCAGGTCGCCGAAATGGTCATCGAAAAGGCCAAGCGCCTGGTCGAGCACAAGAAGGACGTGGTCATCCTGCTCGACTCAATCACCCGTCTGGCGCGTGCCTACAACACCGTACAACCGGCTTCCGGCAAGGTCCTGACCGGCGGTGTCGATGCCAACGCCCTGCAGAAGCCGAAGCGTTTCTTCGGCGCCGCACGCAACATCGAAGAAGGCGGCTCGCTGACCATCATCGCCACCGCGCTGATCGACACTGGCAGCCGCATGGACGACGTGATCTACGAAGAATTCAAGGGCACCGGCAACCTGGAAATTCACCTCGGGCGCATGGCCGAAAAGCGCGTTTATCCGGCAATCAACGTCAATCGTTCCGGTACCCGTCGCGAAGAACTGCTGCTCATGCCCGACGTCCTGCAAAAAATGTGGGTGCTGCGCAAGTTGCTCTACAACATGGACGACCTCGAAGCGATGGAATTCCTGCTGGATAAAATCAAGGCCACGAAAAACAACGGCGAGTTCTTCGATTCAATGCGGCGTTGATCACACTTGATTGCAAATTGCAAAAGAATCAAGGATAATTGCGCGTTTTCCGGAGCCGGTCACCGAAGTAATCCGTGTCTACATCGAGCCGGCTAGATTTGACTTACAGGAATTTCTCCAGATGAAATCCAAGATCCACCCTGATTACAACGAAATCGAAGTCACCTGCTCCTGCGGCAGCGTGTTCAAGACCATGTCGACCATGAAGAAAGCACTTCACATCGAAGTGTGTTCTGCCTGCCATCCGTTCTACACCGGCAAGCAGAAAATCATCGATACAGCCGGCCGCGTCGAGAAATTCAACAGGAAGTACGGCGCGATGCACAAGCCGGCCTGAGCCAGACCCCGAGTTCACGCGGACTCAGCAAAAGGCAGCCGCAGGGCTGCCTTTTTCATTTAGGCCAACGGAAATCCTTCAAACCCCGACCCAGCCATGCCTTTTCTCCCGGAACATCCACGCTTCAAGGGGATTACCCTGCCGCCCAGCGGCTGGGCGCTGGGCATTCTGCTTTCGCTCTACATCTTCACCGGACTGATCGGTCACGACCCGTGGAAAACCGACGACGCCATCTCGATCGGGATCGTGCACGACATGTTGACCAGTGGCCACTGGCTGATGCCTCATCTTGCCGGTCAAGCCTACCCTGACGCCCCGCTTTATTACTGGGTTGCCGCCGGTTTCGGCAAACTTTTTTCCTGGCTGCTGCAGGAGCATGAAGCCGCGCGTCTGGCCAGCGGCCTGTTTACCCTGCTGGCGCTCGAGTTCATTCTCCTTGCCGCACGTGAATTGCACGGCAAGGACTATGCTGCCGCCGCACCGCTGATTCTTGCTGGAAGCATAGGCTTCCTGTTTCACGCGCACGAAGCACAGCCCATGCTGGCGGCGCTAACCGCACACACGGCCGTTTACTGGGCATTGACGCTGCTGCCACGCCGCCCCGGCCTGGCGTCCATGGTCTATGGGGCCTCGCTCGCACTGGGTTTCCTCGCCAACGGACTGTTGCCGGTATTGAGCTTGCTGCCGGTTACCTTCATTGCCCTGTGGCAAGCCGAGGACAGGAAAAGAAGCTCGCTGTTCCTCGCTCTGGCCATGCTCCTGGCTGTACTGCTTTGCGCCTTGTGGTTGATCCCCCTGCAGATGGCCGCGCCGCAGTATCTTGCGGATTTCCTGCGTGGCGAACTGGATCCCCTGATCCTGAGCGTGCAACCCTTCGCCAACATCCTGCGCTACCTCAACCTGTTGCTGTGGTACGCCTGGCCCGCGCTCCCGCTGGCGGCATGGGCCTTATGGTCAAAACGTCGCGTTCTCCGTACCCGGCCGCTGCTGCTCCCGATCCTTTCCTTCCTGTTGGTACTGCTCCTGCTTGGCCTCGGCGTGAAACTGCACAGTGCTCCGGCCTTGCTTCTCCTGCCCCCGCTGGTGCTGCTGGCCGTACCCGGAGTTGCCACCCTGCGCCGCGGCGCGGCGAACGCCTTCGACTGGTTCGGCATGATGGTCTTCAGCATTTTTGCCACGCTCGTCTGGATTGTCTGGAGCGCCATGGTCTTTGGCTGGCCGGAGCGACTGGCGCGTCAGGCCGTACGCCTTGAACCCGGCTTCATTGGCCACTTCAGCCTGATCGCCTGTGCCTTCTCGGTCCTGGTGACAATCATCTGGTTCTGGCTGATCGTCACCAGCCCGCGCTCACCGATGCGCGGCATCATGCACTGGATGGCCGGGCTGACCCTGTTCTGGCTGCTCATCGCGGCGCTCTGGATGCCCTGGATCGACTACGGCAAGACGTACCGCCCGCTCTCTGCCTCTCTGGCCAAAGCCTTGCCCGCCAAAGTCGGCTGTATCGCCAATGCCAATCTGCCCGATGCCATTCTGGCGACGCTGGATTACTTCAATGGAATCCGTACCATTCCGCTGAAGAACGCAGGCGCAGAACGTTGCAACTGGCTGCTGGTGCAAGGCGAATTTCGTGACCCTGCGGCCATTTCGGCGGCCGGATGGCGCCGGGTCTGGGAAAGCAGACGGCCCGGGGATCGTCGTGAAAGTGAACTGTTTCACCTTTATCGTCGCGATGGCAGGGCAAAATCAGCGGCCTCACTTCCCGACATGCTCGTTGAAGGCGCGGGTGACGGCACAACACGGCCCTAGGTCCGGCCCGCAGGCCTGGCAGAACAGCGTCACATCCGTCCGCTCACAGTTTGATGAAGTGCTCGCGGTAGTACTTCAATTCTTCAATCGACTCACGGATGTCGGCCAGCGCCGTATGCTCGCCCTTTTTCACGAAACCTTTGGCCAGCTCGGGTTTCCAGCGCTGGCACAATTCCTTGAGCGTACTGACGTCGAGATTCCGGTAGAGAAACCAGTCTTCGAGCTTCGGCATGTAACGCGCCATGAAGCGCCGGTCCTGACCGATGGAATTGCCACACATCGGACTTTCGCCCTTGGGTACGTAGTCCTGCATGAAGGCCAGCGCAGCGGCCTCAACCGCCGCTTCATCGAGCACGGATGCCTTGACCTTGTCGATCAGGCCCGAACGCCCGTGCGTGTTCTTGTTCCACTCGTCCATCGCGTCAAGCAGGGCCTCGGATTGATGAACGACCCATACCGGCGATTCGGCGATGGTCAGCAGATTGCTGTCGGTTACGATCATCGCCAGTTCGATGATGCGCTCGCGTTCCGGATCAAGGCCGGTCATTTCCATATCCAGCCAAACGAGATGATTTGCGTCCTGTGCCATATAATCTGTCCGAATTCATTAAAACCCTATTTTCTCACAGCGGCATGACCAATACTTTCTCGATTGTCTTTCTGCTCGCCCTGTTGCTGATGGTTGCACTTCGCCTGTGGCTGGCCTGGCGCCATGTTTCGCATATCCTGGCGCATCGCGCGACCGTACCCGATCAGTTTGCCGGCCATATCGAACTCTCGGCCCACCAGAAAGCGGCCGACTACAGCGTGGCCCGGACCCGTTTAGGCGTACTGGCGCTGGCGCTTGAAATTGCCATTCTTCTGGGCTTCACGTTTGGCGGCGGCTTGCAAACGCTGCATGAGTTCTGGGCGCCCAGGCTCGCCGGGCCGTGGTATGGCATTGCGCTGATTTTCAGCGTCATGTTCATTTCGGGCGTTGTCGACCTTCCACTGTCTCTGTACACCCAGTTCGTCATCGAAGAGAAATTCGGTTTCAACCGCATGACGCTCAAACTGTTCGTTGCCGATCTGCTCAAGCAGACTGCTCTGGGCATCGCCATCGGGACACCGGTACTGTTCGCCGTACTCTGGCTGATGGACCGGATGGGCAGCCTGTGGTGGCTCCACGTCTGGTTGTTCTGGTGCGTTTTCAACCTGCTTATCCTGTTCATTTACCCGACCTGGATTGCACCGCTGTTCAACAAATTCGCACCGCTTGACGACGCACCGCTCAAGGCGCGCATCGAAGCCCTGCTGCAACGCTGCGGGTTTGCAGCATCAGGGCTGTTCGTCATGGACGGATCGAAGCGTTCAAACCATGGCAACGCCTACTTCACCGGCTTCGGCAAGACCAAGCGCATCGTCTTCTTCGACACCTTGCTCGGCCGCCTGCAGGCAGCCGAGGTCGAAGCCGTGCTGGCCCATGAACTCGGTCATTTCAAACACCATCATGTGGTCAAGCGCATCGCTTTGCTCTTTGCCATGTCGCTGGCCTTTCTCGCCGCGCTCGGACAACTGATGAAGGCTGACTGGTTTTATGAAGGGCTCGGAGCAAGCACGCAAAGTACAGCCCTGGCACTGATTCTTTTTTTCCTCGTCGTGCCGGTCTTTACCTTTCTGCTGACCCCGCTGATGAGCCTGCTCTCGCGCCGTCACGAGTTCGAGGCGGACCGTTACGCCGCCAAGCAGGCTTCGGCCGACGATCTGGTCAGGGCTCTCGTCAAGCTCTACGAGGACAATGCCTCGACCCTGACCCCGGACCCTCTGCACTCGTTGTTCTACGACTCACACCCACCCGCTGCGCTGCGCGTTGAACGACTGGCGCGTCTGACTTGAAGATCAGGGGCACCGTCGTTGCCGCGCATGGGCGGCAATACCAGGTTGAACTTTCCGACGGCGAAATGCTGCTGTGTTTTCCCCGCGGCAAGAAAAGTGAGCTGGCCTGTGGCGATCAGGTCAGCGTACAGCGCAGTGGTGATGGACAGGGGGTGATCGACGCTGTCGAAAAACGCCACACCCTGCTCTACCGCTCGAATGAATTCAAGCACAAGCTGATCGCCGCCAACGTCACGCAAATCGTTATTGTCGTCGCCACCGAGCCTTCGTTTTCCGATGAACTGGTGACGCGCTGCATTGTTGCTGCTGAAAGTCAGGACATGAAGGCACTGATCGTGCTCAACAAATGCGACCTGAACAAGCGCCTGGAATTTTCCCAAGCACTCCTGGCTCCGTTTGAAAAGCTGGGCTACCCGGTGCTGCAGCTCTGTGCGCAGACCAGCGTCGAGGCCTTGCGCACACGTCTCACCGGCCATGTCAGCGTGCTCGTCGGCCAATCCGGTATGGGCAAATCGACACTGACCAACGCCCTGATTCCCGATACCAACGCGCCAACGCGCGAGATTTCCGAAACGCTCGATTCGGGCAAGCACACGACGACGCACGCGACGATGTATCACCTGGACGCCAGTTCGGCGCTGATCGACTCACCAGGCCTCCAAGAGTTCGGATTAAGCCACCTGACCGCGGCTGCCATCGAACAGGCTTTCCCGGAATTCCGTCCGCTGCTCGGTCAATGCCGGTTCCGTAACTGCCACCACGACCGCGAACCTGATTGTGCGGTACATTCCGCCGTCAGGCGGGGCGATATTGATCCGCGCCGTTACGCGGTATTCCGCTCGCTGCGCGCCGAAGCCGGTTGACCTGAAAGGACGCTTGGTCAGCGTCAGCGCGACTTGTCTCTGGAGGGTTCTCGGGAAGGAGGAGCATTCATCATGTTTACACAGCGCTGCAGCGTAGCCGCCTGCTGCTCTGGCGATTTGCCGACCAATTCGCAGTCCTGGCCTTCCGGTTTCGCTTTCGGTTTTTTCAATTTTGGCGCTTCTGCTGCCGGAGGTGCGCCTGCAGTTGCCTTGGCATCGGGAAGGGTTTCCGGTTTCTGCCCGGCGTTGCCTGTAGGAGCGGCGTCTTCCATTTTCTTGTCTTTATCCCCAATCGCCGTGGAGTGGGCGATCGAATACTCTTTCAGCGCAAACATCTGCCTGGAGAGCACTTCGATCTGCGCCTTCATTTCGGCAAGCGCCTGGCTCTTTCCCTTCAGTTCATCCCTGGCCGCCCGCACTTCAGCCTGCAGTGCCGAACTGCGCTGATAATAAAGAAAGCCGCCAGCCACCATGACGGTTAGCAATATGCCGAGCAGCATGGCAAGAATGACGACAATCGTGAGTTTCGGTTTAACGGCAGATAATTCTTCGCCGACTTCAGCTTCTTCTCTCTCAGTGGCCACGGTTTTGTCCTTAAACCACCCCCCAGGGTAGGTATGGGGTAGGCGTTAATGCTGAAAAAATCATCTACTGACATAACGTAACCCAAAGGTAATACTTTAGCAACATCCATGAACATCATGAAAAATTGGAATTTTTACGATTCCACGATCAATCTGGACAAAGGCTGGGTAGCGTCAACAGGCAGCCAAAGCCATGGCTATCGGCAATGCAGACAGGATGAAGCTGGAGTGCATTTTCATGACATTCCGCTGGGATGAACTCGCAAGCTGCGCACGACGCTGGCCGGTCGTGGTAAGCTCAAACTTCTACCGACAATAAACACGAAACAGATTCAATCTGCTCATGAACACGCCCAACCCACCCGCCAGTCCGGTCCAGAACGCCCGCCTACTACTCAAGACCCTGCAGGAAAGCTTCTCGGTATTCCGTGACTATTCGCCGCTGGCCATCGGCATCGACAAGCAACTTCTGGCCCGGCAACCCGGTCTTGATCGCAAGCTTCTGCGCATCGCGCTGGGCATGCATGCCAACTCGCTGCGTTACCTCAAGACCATGGAGAAAGCGACGCATCGCCTGGATCTTGATGGCCAGTCCGGGGACGAAATAACTGACGCCCACCGTAGCCACGCCAAGGAAGTTCTGCGCAAACGTTTCAGAAAAGATGCCGAGCGACGCAAGGCTCAACGCGAAGCCGAGGCCCTTGAGCGGCAACGCGCAGAAAAACTCAGCCAACTGGTCGAAAAATTCGGCAGAGGCCGGTAGTCCCGGACCATCCGCTTCCAGCCCACGGCGGATCAGCTCACGGCTTGCGTTTCATCTGCGCCTCTTCTTCGCGCATCTTCCTGCTGAAGTAGCGCACGAACCAGACCGCCATACCCAATATGAAAACGATGACGAACAGGCTGAACAGCCCGATATCGGTTTTAAGCAACTCTTGCCAGGCCATGACTCACCTCCCCTTGTAATCAGAAACAACAGCGGAATCCATTGCCGTTTGCACCTCGGCAGGCAATTGCAGTGACGCCTTCTGTTCAATGACCCAGTCGCCGGTCAAACGCCACTGGCTGTTCTCGTCTTCCAGGGAAATATGCCAGCGGCCGCGCAGAAGGGCATCGAGTTTTCCCGTATATGAACCTCCACCGTCCGCATGCAGGAGAACATTCTGATCGACCCCGGCACGTGTCGGGTGAATGATGCGCAGCTTGAGCACTACCGGCAGCACAGCATGCGGCTTGCCGCGCAGAAGGATGCGGATCTGCGGCCCCTCGGCACTCTGCATCACTTCGGCCTGCAGGCCCAGACTGGTCGCTTTCTGATCGCGTGCGCTCATCTGGTTCACTGCCAGCCCCAGCTTGTAGTAATCATCGTCAACCAGGCCATCGTTGCTGACTACCGCCAGATACGCCGTAAATACGCCGGCGACGATAACGATGAACGGCCCCGCCATGAGTATCCATGGCCAGGGATGGCGGTACCAAGGGCTTATGGCGGCAGTCAGTTTCTGATTCATGGCAGGAAAAAAGTGGCTTTCTCGCGAACGACGATGCTGTCGTTGTTCTGCGCACGGATTTCAAAGAAAATGGGATTCGCGCCTTTATTCCCCTTGCCTTCCTCGACACTGGCAGAAAGAACAATCGTCTTGGCAGAAATTGCCGGTACTTCGACGCCCCGCTCGCCAACGATGTCGATGCCGTCGATTCCACTCACCTTGATGGCGTAGCGATGCGCCGACTCATCAGTATTCATGACTCTCAGAGTGAACACATTCTCGATCCGGTCATCGTCGGCTTCACGATACAGGCTTGACCGGTCACGCAGAATATCGACCTTGAGCGGGATGCGTGTCGCCAGACTCCACGTCGTTGCGACAATGATTGCCAGCAGGATAGAGGTGTACAGGATGGTGCGCGGACGCAACAGATGCATCAGGATATCGTGCGCCGTGTAGCGCCTGGCCAGTGCGTTCTCGGTCGAATAGCGAATCAGGCCGCGGGGCGTACCGACCTTGTCCATCACCTCGTCGCAGGCATCAATGCAGGCGGCGCAGGCAATGCATTCAAGCTGCAGGCCATCGCGGATATCAATGCCCGTAGGACAAACCTGGACACAGATGCTGCAATCGATGCAATCACCCAGTTGTTGCCCCACAGGATCGGCGTTCTTCCGGCGCAAGCCGCGCGGTTCCCCGCGCTCCGGATCGTAGGTGATGATCAGCGTATCCGGATCGAACATCACCCCCTGGAAGCGGGCATACGGGCACATGTACTTGCACATCTGCTCGCGCATGAAACCGGCCATCAGGTAGAGGAAGCCAGCGTAGAAAAATATCCAGAACAACTCCCAGGAACCGAGTGAAGAAGCAAATACCGAAGAAACCAGTTCCTTGACCGGAGTGAAATAGCCGACGAAGGTAAACCCAGTCCACAGGGCAACCAGAATCCACAGGGCATGCTTGGTCAGCTTGATGCGGAACTTGCGGCCGGACATCGGCTGGGCATCGAGTTTCATGCGCGCCGACCGTTCGCCCTCGATCTTGCGCTCTATCCACATAAACAACTCGGTATAGACCGTCTGCGGACAGGCGTAGCCACAGAAGAGACGGCCACCGACGGCGGTTACGAGAAACAGGGCATAGGCCGAAATGACCAGCAGGACGGCCAGATAGATCGCATCCTGCGGCCAGAAAACCATGCCCAGGATATAGAACTTGCGCTCGACCAGATGGAAAAGAACCGCCTGACGCCCGCCCCAGTCGGTCCAGCACAGTCCGTAGAACAAGGCCTGGGTGAAAAACACCATGCCCCAGCGCCAGTTGGCGAAAATGCCCTTGACGCTGCGCGCGTAAATCGTTTTGTGCTTTTCGTACAGTCCGTCGGTGTTGATCACCACCGGCTGGCCCGGATCATTCCTGTTCATGACATCCACCCTGATTCATTTCAGCATTACGCATTACTCTAATATTTAGTATTAGAACACGAGCGCTTCTGTTTCGGATCAGAGCAGCCTCCCCCATTCGAAAAAAGAACGAGGCAACTCGTGTCGCCCCGTTCCAGTCCGACATCTTTGCCTTACTTCTTTTCGCCACCCGTACTGAGATTGAGTACATAGGCGGAGAGCAGGTGGATCTTGGCCTCACCCAGGAATTCCATCCATGCCGGCATCTGGTTGGAACGTCCCTTGGTGATGGCTTCAACAATCTTGTCCTCGGTTCTGCCGTACAACCAGACCTTGTCGGTCAGATTGGGTGCGCCCAGGGCTTGCATCCCCTTGCCATCCTGGCCATGACAGGCAAAGCACACCGCATCGAAGCGGGTCTTGCCCTTGGTGGCCAGTTCGCTGTTGTGCGACAGCCCGGACAGCGAACGGACATAGTTGGCCACTTCTCTGGCCCCGGCTTCGCCTCCGACCGCATCCGGATTACCGCCATACGGCGGCATCATGCCGGTCCGGCCGTTGCTGATCGTCTCCACGACCTGCGCCGGTTCTCCGCCCCACTGCCAGTCCTTGTCGGTTAGATTGGGAAAGCCCTTGTCCTGTATCCCTTGACCCGTTGTTCCATGGCATTGCACGCAATAGGTCTGGAACAGACGGCCACCCATTTCCATGGCCTCCTTGTCGGCGGCTACGGCCTTCAGATCCATCTTTAGGTACTTGTCGAACAGCGGCTTGACCTGAGCATCGACCTTTTCGACTTCTTTCTGGTGCTCGCCGGCGGTCGACCAGTTGAAGGCCCCTGGGAAGCGGCCAAGTGCCGGATAAAGAACCACATACACCAGCGAGAAGACAACGGTTCCATAGAACAGCCACATCCACCAGCGAGGCAGAGGATTGTTATATTCCTGAAGTGTTTCATCCCACACGTGACCGGTGGTATCCGTCGTCTGCCCACCAGAAGGATGACTGATGCTTTGCGTCCACAAGAAGACGCCACAGGCAATGATACTGACCAGGACGATCAGGATGACATACCAGTTCCAGAACTCATTGACAAAATCGCTCATGATGTTTTCCTTTGTTCATTGCCGGCAGGAATTCCGAGTTCGATTCGTTCAGCCTCCTCATCGGCAAACGGCAAATTGGCAGCTTCTGCAAAGCGCTGTTTGTTGCTCTTGACGCCATAAGCCCACCACACGATAGCCAGGAAGGTGAGCAGGGAGACGACCGTGACTATGGAGCGCAGATCGTTGATATCCATGGCTTTACTTGGCGCCTTTCAGTTCAAGACCCATCCCTTGCAGATAGGCGATCAGCACGTCAAGTTCGGTCTTGCCCTCGACTTCCTTGCCGGCGCCGGCAATTTCCTCGTCACTGTAGGGCACGCCGACCTTGCGCAAGGCGCGCATCTTGTCGGCGACCCCCGCCGCATCGACCGGGTTCCTGTCCAGCCAGCCGAAAGCCGGCATGTTGGACTCGGGAACCACATCACGCGGATTGATCAGGTGCGCACGCTGCCATTCGTCCGAGTAGCGTCCACCGACCCGATGCAGATCCGGACCGGTACGCTTGGAACCCCACTGGAAGGGGTGGTCATAAACGAACTCACCGGCCACGGAATAATGACCGTAGCGCTCGGTTTCGGCACGGAAAGGCCGGATCATCTGCGAGTGGCAGAGGAAACAGCCTTCGCGGATGTAGATGTCGCGCCCGGAGAGGCGCACTGGATCGTAGGGCTTCAGACCCGCGACCGGCGTTGTGGTCGATTTCTGGAAAAAAAGCGGAACAATTTCGAGCAAACCGCCGACGCTGACCACCAGCACGGTCAGGATGATCAGCAGTCCGACGTTGCGCTCTATCGAATCGTGTGTAAGTTTCATTTTATCGAAGCCTCCCCGTTATGCGTGTTGACCGGCAGGAACCAGCACGGGCGCATCTACCGTGCTGCCACCGGCCATCGTCTTGAACATGTTGTAGGCCATGATCAGCATACCTGAAAGGAAAAGTACCCCGCCCAGCAAACGGATACCCCAGAACGGGTACGACACCTTGACCGATTCGACGAAACTGTAAGCCAGCGTGCCATCGGCATTGACCGTCCGCCACATCAGACCCTGCATCACGCCGGCGATCCACATTGAGGCAATGTAAAGCACGACACCAATCGTAGCCACCCAGAAATGCACGGTAATCAACTTGACGCTATGCATTTCCGGCTTGCCGAAGAGACGCGGTAGAAGGTAGTAGATAGTCCCGATCGACACCATCGCCACCCAGCCCAAGGCCCCTGAATGTACGTGACCGACAGTCCAGTCGGTGTAATGCGACAGCGCATTGACCGTCTTGATCGACATCATCGGACCTTCGAAGGTGGACATGCCGTAGAACGAAAGCGAGGTAATCAGGAACTTAAGGATCGGATCATCGCGCAACTTGTGCCAGGCCCCCGACAGCGTCATGATGCCGTTGATCATGCCGCCCCACGACGGTGCCAGCAGGATCAGCGAAAAGATCATGCCGACCGATTGCGTCCAGTCGGGCAGCGCCGTGTAGTGCAGGTGGTGCGGACCGGCCCACATGTAGGTGAAGATCAGCGCCCAGAAATGCACGACCGACAGCCGGTACGAATACACCGGACGCTCGGCCTGCTTCGGAACGAAGTAGTACATCATGCCAAGGAAGCCGGCCGTCAGGAAGAAACCCACGGCGTTGTGGCCGTACCACCACTGAACCATCGCATCCTGCACCCCGGCGTAGGCCGAGTAGGACTTGGTCAGCGACACCGGAATCGCCGCACTATTGACGATGTGCAGGAGCGCAACGGCCAGGATGAAGCTGCCGTAGAACCAGTTGGCGACATAGATGTGCGTCACCTTGCGCTTGAAGATCGTGCCGAAGAAAACGATCGCATAAGCGACCCAGACGACGGCGATCAGGATGTCGATCGGCCATTCGAGCTCGGCGTATTCCTTGCCCTGAGTAAAACCCAGCGGCAGGGTGATGGCGGCCAGGAGAATGACCACTTGCCAGCCCCAGAAGACGAAGGACGCCAGCGCATCCGAGAATATCCGCGTATGGCAGGTACGCTGCACCACGTAGAAGGAACTCCCCATCAGCGCGCAGCCGCCAAAGGCAAAGATCACCGCGTTGGTATGCAGGGGACGCAGGCGCCCGAAGTGCAGAAAGCCCAGATTCAGCTCAGGCCAGACCAGTTGCGCGGCGATGATCACCCCGACCAGCATGCCGACGATGCCCCAGATCACGGACATTACGGTAAATTGCCGCACAACCTTGTAGTTATATGCAGACTGAATTTCCGACATGGACCCACCTCATAATTATCGAAAGAACCGGTTTACAATGCTTGCAGACATTTCACCAAGCCAGCTTCAGAAGCAGACTAACGACTAGCCGACGGGCCGTCAACTTGACGATGGTCTACCAAAATGCAGAGGTTGTTGAAGCATTACAACAACCCCTCTACAAACGATGGTATTAGGCAATCTTGATTGATCAACATCAATTCGTCAAGTTGAAATCGTCAAATCAGCACATCTATTTGCTCGCTGTCACGTAACATAATGCTTAAATCCCGGCAAGGCAAATATTTGTTCATTGATCTATATCAAATCTTTCAGCAAGCACACTAGAATCCCCTCCCGGGTTTCGAAGTCATTGTGGGTCGGCCTTCAGGCCGATGCGCTGCATTTGCTTGTCGGGCTGAAGCCCGACCCACAGCAGTCAGCGTTTACTCGTTTGCCGCTGGCTCCTGCCCTTCATCGGCAACCTTCTGCGCAGGTTTCTTCTGCGCCCGGTCATCGTCCATCAGGACCCGGTAGCCCGGCCCTTCCATGTCTTCAAACTGGCCGTTGCGCAGCGACCACCAGAAGGCGATTCCGATCAGGAAAACCAGCACCACCGAGAGCGGGATCAGCAGGTAAAGAATCTCCATAAGGAATCAGTTCTCCTCGAATTTCTGCAGCCGCAGCGAGTTCAGCACGACCAGCAGCGAACTTCCTGACATGCCGATGCCGGCAATCCATGGCGTGACCCAGCCGGTCATGGCCAGGGGCAGCGCAACAAGATTATAGGCAAAGGCCCACAGCAGATTTTGCCGGATCACGCGCAAGCAACGGCGAGCGACCAGGAAACCCCGGCACAGGTGATCGAGATTCTCCGACAACAGGACCAGATCAGCCTGCGTGCGCGCCAGATGCGACCCCCCGCCCATGGCCATCGAGACCTGCGCCTGGGCCAGTACGGGGGCGTCATTGACGCCATCGCCGACCATCGCCACGATGGCCCCGGCGGCTTGCAGACGACTGACGTATTCGTGCTTGCCCATCGCTGATGCCCAATGTCTGCGCCACCCTGGCGGCGACCGATTCGGCGTCACCGGTCAGCAGCACGACGTGCCGACCGTCGGCACGCAAGGTAGCGACCATGGTCGCGGCCTGAGGCCGGATTTCGTCAGCGAAGCGAAACAGTGCCAGCCAGCCGGACACATCGCCGAGGGCGATCACGGTATCACTGTGCGCGGCAAATGCGCGCGCCGCCTCCGGCAAGGGCTGGGCATGCAGGGCCGCGACAAAGTCCGGGCGCCCGACGCGGACACTTCTGCCCTCGAAAACGGCGCTCATCCCGCTGCCCGGCTGATTTGAAATTTCAGCCAGTGCAGGCAGAACCTGGCCGGCCGCTGCCTGGCGCAGCGCCGTTCCGAGCGGATGTTCGGACACTTGTTCGATTGCTGCGGCAATGCGCAGACAGGCCACCGCGTCGAGTTCACCCAGCGGCAATACGTCGAGCAGTTTCATCTGGCCGGTGGTCAGCGTTCCCGTCTTGTCAAAAACGAAGTGCGTCGCCCGCGCCAGGGTCTCGATGGCGTGGCCGCGCGTCACCAGCAGACCGGCGCGCGCCATGGTGCCGCTGGCGATGGTCAGGGCAATCGGGGTAGCCAGAGACAGTGCGCAGGGGCAGGTCACCACCAGCACGGAAACGGTAATCCACAAGGCTTTGGCCGGATCAATGACCCACCACACTACAGCAACAAGGGCGGCGATCAACAGCAAGGACAGAATAAAGCGCGAGGCAATCCGGTCAGCCAGTTCGACAATGCGCGGCTTTTCCATCGCTGCACGCTCCATCAGACGGATGATCGCCGACAGCCGCGTGCCCTCGCCCACCTGCTCGACCCTGATAATCAGAGGGCTTTCCACATTGAGCGCACCACCGGTCACCGGCGAACCGGGCGACTTGGCCACCGGCGCACTTTCACCGCTGAGCAGGGCCTCGTTCGCACAACTGAGTCCCTCGATCACGCAGCCGTCAGCCGGGATGGTTTCGCCCGGCTTGACCAGCACGATATCGCCGGGCTCAAGTGCAGCCGCCATGACCTGCTCAAGCGAACGCTCCTGCGGATAACCCGCGACGCGAACAGCCAGTGCCGGCACCAGCTTGGCCAGCGACTCGGTGATGCTCACGGCGCGCTGGCGCGCGCTCATCTCAAGAAAACGCCCGCCGAGCAGGAAGAAGACAAACATGGCGACCGAATCGAAATACACCGCGCCACTGGCCGTCACGGTCGCCCACACGCTGGCCGCGAAGGCCGCACCGATGCCGAGCGCCACCGGAACGTCCATGCCGCACGAAAAAAGGGTGCGGCCGAATACAGGACAACCGGGAGGGTCAGCAGCAGGCTCGCCCAGCGCAACAGCGCTTCAATATCAGGCGCCATGTCGCCCGGGCCGGCAATATAGGCCGGTATGGCGTACATCATCACCTGCATCATGCCGAAACCGGCCACGAACACCCGCCACAGTGCGCTGCGTCGCTCCCTGCC
Source organism: Accumulibacter sp. (assembly GCA_020049495.1). Classification (GTDB taxonomy): domain Bacteria; phylum Pseudomonadota; class Gammaproteobacteria; order Burkholderiales; family Rhodocyclaceae; genus Propionivibrio. Next base: position 4,389 of record JAIFKU010000110.1, on the reverse strand, counting down.
GGCCACTTCCTCACTCTTTGCCGCATCGTAGGGATAGGCGCGATAGCCGATGGCAACGATGGCTGCGAGAATGTCGGAAAGCCTGATCCGGGTCTCATCCCAGCGCACACGGGCCCGCCGTGTGGCGTAGTTGATCTCGACGCCGACGACGCCCGGAAGTTTCGCCATGTGCTGTTCGTTGAGCCAGATGCAGGCGGCACAAGTGATGCCCTCGATGATCAACGAGGCTTCGCGCTCGCTTGCACCAAGCCGGCGCACGAAACTCTTCTGGAAATCCGCATGATCATAGAGCTTCAGCCCATCGAGAATGTCGGGCAGGGCCTCGCGCGGCGAATCCGGAAGCGCATCCCGGTTACGGTAATAGTCGGCCAGTCCGTTATCGACAATCGCCTGCGTCACGGACTGACAGCCGACGCAGCACATGGCGCGCGCCTGCCCGTCGATGCTTACCGACAGATCGACAGTGGCCGGAACCGGCAACCCGCAGTGATAACAATGCTCCTGACCCATTAGCGCCCAGTTCCCCGTCGCGGAAAGAAAAAGGCGCCAACTCCCGCCCGCGCCCTCTGACGACAAAGAGTATAAGACAGTTCCAGCGCACACGGCTTTAGTCATGCCTGCGTGAGCAATCATTTCGAATTTCAGAATCCGCCATGGAGAGGCAAATGCAATCGCCCTGAACGCGCCGGCAAGCGGCAAAATCCCCTGAAAACCTTTATAATTCAGGCTTTTTCCCGTATTGTTCCGGCGCCTCCTTCTAATGCTCGTTTATCGCGGCTTTTCCCACGTAGCGCCCAACCCCACCGTTCTCACCATCGGCAATTTCGATGGTGTGCATCTTGGCCATCGAGCGCTGCTCACGCGACTGAACGAAATCGCCGTGCGCGAAAACCTGCTGCCGACGGTCCTGACCTTCGAACCCCATCCGCGTGAGTTCTTTGCCCCCGAATCGGCGCCGACGCGCCTGTCAACGCTGCGCGAAAAGCTGGAATTGATCGCCGACGACGGCGTGAAACTGGTTTACGTGTGCCACTTCAACACCCGCTTCGCCGCACTGTCGGCCGAAGAATTCATCGAACGCCTCCTGATAGCTCAACTGCGTGTCAGACACCTGATCATCGGCGACGATTTCTGCTTCGGCGCCGGTCGCCGGGGCAATTTTGCGCTGCTGCGCGCGGCTGGAGAACGTCATGGCTTTCAGGTTGAAGCCATGCACAGCGTGACGCTTGCCGGCGAGCGGGTCTCGAGTTCGGCCGTACGTTCAGCGCTCGCCGCCGGGGAAATGGAGCACGCCGCCGCCCTGCTCGGTCGCCCCTATTCAATCGACGGTCGTGTGGTGCGCGGTGACCGGATGGGACGGCAACTCGGATTTGCCACGGCCAATATCCGCATCAAGCATAGCAATCCGCCATTACTCGGCGTGTTCGCCGTCGAGGTACGTGGGCTGGACGGCGAGCCGTACCAGGGCGTTGCAAATCTGGGTATTCGCCCGAGTGCAAATACGCTGCCACGACCCATCCTCGAAGTGCATCTGTTTGATTTCTCCACTGACATCTACGGCAGGCACCTGAATATCCGTTTCCTGCACAAACTGAGAAACGAAGTACACTTCCCTGATTTCGAGGCGTTGAAGACGCAGATTGCTGCAGATGTGGCAGAAGGAAAATCTTATTTCCACCGCAGAGGCTCAGAGGTGACGCAGAAAAAATCTCATGATGAGTTCAAGGCAAGGAAGAAAGCATGACGCTTACCCGGGATTTCAAACAAACTGTTGTCGAACGCGTTAAGCGCGATCCGGCATTTGCCAAGGCACTTCTTGACGAAGCGGCCACCTTTTTTCTCAGCGGAGAGCCCGACGCAGCACGTCTCATCCTTCGCGACCTCGTGAATACGACGGTTGGGTTTGAGAGCCTTGCCGAATTAACCCATAAACCGAGTAAGAGTCTGCACCGAATGCTGTCGCCTAAAGGGAATCCCAGTATGGACAACCTGGCAACTATTTTTGGCGCAATCAGGAATTGGTTAAAGGTAATGTTTGATGTGAGGGTCGTAGAAATAGTGACTTAGCAACTAGTCATGATTAAACAGATCGATACAAAGCGTCGTCATTCCGGCCTTCGCCGGAATGACAGTTTATCCATGCGTTTCAGCATGACTACCTACTAGTCCCAAGGGGCGTTGTTGAATCTATTGAGTACGAGCTTCATATTCCGGCCTTTGTCAAGATTGCCGAACTGGTCAGTCTTGGCCAAGGAATTGGCATTTCGCAGGCTCGATTTGCATATGGCACTAATTTTCAATGTTGAAGTACTGCACAAAGTTATCAAACGAATCGCAAATGGACTTTAGCCTTTGCGAATTCTTTGCCCCTTTGCGCCTTTGCGGTGGACGTTAAAAAATGACTGACTACAAAAACACGCTTAATCTTACCGACACGCCTTTCCCAATGCGTGGCGACCTTGCCAAACGCGAACCGCAGTGGGTTGCGGCCTGGCAGGCAGAAAAACTTTACGAGCAGATTCGCGAGGTCTCCAGGGGTCGCCCGCGTTTCGTGCTGCATGACGGCCCGCCCTACGCCAACGGCGACATCCACATCGGGCACGCGGTCAACAAGATTCTCAAGGACATCATCGTGCGCTCGAAGACGCTGGCCGGTTTCGACGCGCCTTACGTGCCCGGCTGGGACTGCCACGGCCTGCCGATCGAACACCAGATCGAGAAACTGCACGGCAAGCACATTGCCGGCGACAAGGTGCGAGCTCTGTGCCGCGCTTTTGCCGGCGAGCAGGTCGAACGGCAGAAAAAAGACTTCATCCGCCTCGGCATCCTTGGCGAATGGGATAACCCCTACCTGACGATGGCCTTCAAGACCGAAGCCGACGAGATCCGTTCGCTGGGCAGAATTCTGGAAAAAGGCTACCTCTATCAGGGGCTGAAACCGGTCAACTGGTGCCTGGACTGCGGCTCGGCGCTGGCCGAAGCCGAAGTCGAGCATGAGGACAAGAACTCGCCGGCCATCGACGTCGCTTTCGAGGTGCATCCCAACCATGCCGAAAAGCTAGCCCGGGCTTTTGGCCTGACGCACCTGCGCGCGCCGGCTTTCGCCGTGATCTGGACGACCACCCCGTGGACGCTACCGGCCAACGAGGCGGTGAGTGCCCACCCCGAATTCGACTACGACCTGATCGACACGCCCAGAGGCTCGCTGATTCTGGTGCGCGAACTGGCCGACGCCTGCCTCAAGCGTTATGCACTCGAAGGCACGGTGATCGGCAGCGCCAAAGGCAAAGCCCTTGAACACGTGCTACTCAGGCATCCCTTCCAGGAACGCGACGTCTCCATCATCTGCGGCACGCACGTCACCCTCGAAGCCGGTACCGGCCTCGTACACACCGCCCCGGCACACGGTGCAGACGACTACCAGATCGGCAAGGTCTATGGCCTGCCGGTCATCAACCCGGTCGGCGACGACGGCCGGTTCCTGGCCAATACACCGGCCATGTCAGTCTCGCCGTTGGCCGGCAAGACGGTCTGGGAAGCCAACCCGCTGGTCCTGCAGGAACTCGAAGCCAGGGGACGGCTGCTCAAGCACGAGCGCATCACGCACAGCTACCCGCATTGCTGGCGGCACAAGACGCCGATCATCTTCCGCGCCACCACGCAGTGGTTCGTCGGCATGGATCACAAGGACAAGGAAGACGCCGCGACGCTACGCTGGATCGCCGAACGTGCCGTCGACGAAACGCAGTTCTTCCCGGCCTGGGGACGCGCACGGCTCGAGGCCATGATGAAGACCCGTCCCGACTGGTGCGTTTCGCGCCAGCGCAACTGGGGCGTGCCTATCCCCTTCTTCCTGCACAAGGAAACCGGCGCCTTGCATCCGCGCACACCGGAACTGATCGAGGCCGTCGCACGGCGTGTCGAGCAGGCCGGCATCGAAGCCTGGTTCTCTCTTGATGCGAAGGAACTGCTCGGCGAGGAAACGGCCCAGTACCGTAAGATGAGCGACACGCTCGATGTCTGGTTCGACTCCGGGGTCACCCACTCAAGCGTCCTGCGCGGCTCGCATGCCGCCCAGAGCGTGTACCCGGCCGACCTTTACCTCGAAGGCTCCGACCAGCATCGCGGCTGGTTCCAGAGTTCGCTGCTCACCGGCTGCGCCATCGACGGCCGCGCACCGTACAAAGCGCTGCTGACACACGGCTTCGTCGTCGACGGCAAGGGGCTGAAGATGTCGAAATCAAAGGGCAACGTCATCGCCCCGCAAAAGGTTTCCGACACCCTCGGCGCCGACATCCTGCGCCTGTGGACCGCCGCCACCGACTACTCGGGCGAACTGTCGATCTCGGACGAAATCCTCAAGCGCGTGGTCGAGTCCTACCGCCGCAT
>JAIFKU010000178.1 GCA_020049495.1 Accumulibacter sp. | reverse complement strand
TGATGAACTCCGGCCGGAAGTAGGACTTCACCTCGCCCATCACCGCCAGCTTGATCAACTGATAGTCATCGCCTGACATCTGCTGGATCATCTGTGATCCTAGATTCGAGGTCATGACGATCACCGTGTTCTTGAAGTCTACGGTGCGCCCCTGTCCGTCGGTCATGCGGCCATCATCGAGCACCTGCAGCAGGACGTTGAACACATCCGGATGCGCTTTCTCGATTTCATCGAGCAGGATCACGCTGTAGGGCTTGCGCCGCACGGCTTCGGTCAGATGGCCGCCTTCCTCGTAGCCGACGTAGCCCGGTGGCGCGCCGATCAGGCGCGAGACCGAATGCTTCTCCATGAATTCGCTCATGTCGATGCGGATCAGGTGCTCTTCGGAATCGAACAGGAAACCGGCCAGCGCCTTGCACAGCTCGGTCTTGCCGACACCGGTCGGGCCGAGGAAAAGGAATGAGCCGTAAGGCCGGTTAGGATCGGCGAGCCCGGCGCGCGAGCGGCGAATGGCGTCGGACACCAGGCGCACCGCCTCGTCCTGACCGACGACCCGCTGGTGCAGCCGATTTTCCATTTGCAGCAGTTTCTCGCGTTCGCCCTGCATCATCTTGGACACGGGGATACCGGTGGCGCGCGACACCACCTCGGCGATTTCCTCGATGCCGACCTGGGTACGCAATAAGCGGTTTTTCTGCGCGCCGTCGTTGGCTTTATCGGCTGCCTTCAATTGCGCTTCAAGCTGCGGCAGCTTGCCGTATTGCAACTCGGCCACCTTGTCCAGCTTGCCTTCGCGCTGCAGACGGGTGACCTCGGCCTTGAGCTTGTCAATTTCTTCCTTCAGGTGTGCGCTGCCTTGAACCTGCGCCTTTTCGGCCTTCCAGATCTCTTCCAGGTCGTTGTATTCGCGCTCCAGCCTGAGCAGTTCTTCCTCGATCAAGTGCATGCGCTTCTTCGATGCCTCGTCCTTCTCCTTGCGCACCGCCTCGCGCTCGATCTTGAGCTGGATCATGCGCCGGTCGAGTTTGTCCATGACTTCCGGTTTCGAATCGATTTCCATCCGGATGCGCGCCGCCGCCTCGTCGATCAGGTCGATGGCCTTGTCGGGCAGGAAGCGGTCGGTGATGTAGCGATGGCTCAACTCGGCGGCGGCGACAATCGCCGGGTCGGTAATGCTCACCCCGTGGTGCAACTCGTATCGCTCCTGCAAGCCGCGCAGGATGGCGATTGTGCTCTCGACCGAGGGTTCGTCGACCAGTACCTTCTGGAAGCGACGCTCGAGTGCGGCGTCCTTCTCGACGTATTTGCGGTACTCGTCGAGCGTCGTGGCGCCGACGCAATGCAGCTCGCCGCGCGCCAGTGCCGGCTTGAGCATGTTGCCGGCATCAATGGCGCCTTCGGCCTTGCCGGCACCGACCATGGTATGCAGTTCGTCGATAAAGACGATGATGCGCCCCTCGTCCAGTGCGATTTCCTTGAGCACGGCCTTCAGGCGCTCCTCGAACTCGCCGCGATACTTGGCGCCGGCGAGCAGCGCCGCCATGTCGAGGCTCAAAACCCTTTTGCCCTTGAGCGTTTCCGGCACTTCGTCATTGACGATGCGCTGCGCCAGTCCCTCGACGATGGCCGTCTTGCCGACGCCCGGTTCGCCGATCAGCACCGGATTGTTCTTGGTCCGCCGCTGCAGGATCTGGATGGTGCGGCGAATTTCGTCGTCGCGACCGATCACTGGGTCGAGCTTGCCCTGACGGGCGCGTTCGGTGAGGTCGATGCAGTATTTTTTCAGCGACTCGCGCTGCCCTTCGGCCTCCTGATTTTCGACACCCTGGCCACCGCGGACCGCGGCGACAGCGAGTTCGAGCGCCTTGCGCGAAAGGCCGTGCTGCCTGGCCAGGCGGCCGGTTTCACCCTTTTCGTCGCAGATGGCGAGCAGGAACATCTCACTGGCGATGAACTGGTCACCGCGTTTCTGCGCTTCCTTGTCGGTGAGATTGAGCAGATTGGTCAGATCGCGACCGATCTGCACTTCGCCGCCGTGGCCTTCGACTTTCGCCAGGCGATCAATCGACTGATCGAGCACCGCCTTGAGCGCCTGCACATTGGCTCCCGCCTGGGCCAGCAGCGACGAGGTCGCACCATCGTCCTGCTGGAGCAGGGCGAGCAGCAGATGCTGCGGTTCGATCATCTGGTTGTCGTGACCGATCGCCAGGCTCTGGGCATCGGCCAGAGCCTGCTGGAATTTGGTGGTCAGTTTGTCAAGGCGCATTGCGGCTTTCCGTCGAAAATGTCTGCATACCAAGGAGATTGGGGAGCAAGTCCCGGTTTTCAAGTGCGCATTACTGCTCATTCTCTGTTATGGTCGGCAGGAAGGGACGAACCGGGAGCCTGATTGCCTTAAGAGCCACACAAGGTGTAGATTGAACAAAAGACCCGCTTATCATCAGATCCGGCGACTAAGGATATAGCGCACGACAAGTGCAACTTCCAGAGAGGGAACGCCATGAGCATTATGAACGGGATGTCATTACGCACCAAACTGAATGGACTGACAGCGATCACTGTCGTCGGACTGTGCATTCTGGTGATCGTCGTTCTGATCGGTGAAAAAAACCAGCTTCTCGCCGATCGCCGGGATAAAGTTCGGAATCTTGTCGAAGCAGCACAGAGCACGGTGAGTCTTTACGAGAAGCAGGCCAGGGATGGCAGGATTGGCGTTGATGAGGCGAAAAAACTTGCCATAGACGCCGTGCGCAGCATGCGCTATGACAAAACCGAGTATTTCTGGATCAACGACCTCAATGCGGTCATCGTCATGCATCCGATCAAGCCTGAACTCGACGGCAAGGACCTTTCCGACTTCAAGGACAGGAACGGCAAACGCCTCTTCGTCGAGGCCAGCAGCATGGTCAAAGCCAATGGCGCAGGATTTGTCGATTACGTGTGGCCTAAACCGGGCTTCAAGGAAGAGGTTCCGAAGATTTCTTACGTCAAAGGGACCGAATTCTGGGGCTGGGTTATCGGCAGCGGCATCTACACTGACGATGTCGACACGCTGTTTTGGCAGAATGCCCTGAAACTCCTCGGCTGGGTCCTGCTGATTGGCGGATTTGTCGCCGTTCTGCTGACGCTGGTCGGGCGCAACGTCATCAGAACGATTGGCGGCGATCCGCAGGATGCCTTGCTGGTCACGCAGCGCATTGCCGCCGGCGACCTGAGTCGCGATGTTGTCTGCGTCTCCGGTGATACGGGCAGCGTACTGGCCGGCATGAAGGAAATGCAGCAGACGCTGCGCCAGATGATCGAAGAGATCGTGCACGGGGCCGAGCAGTTATCCACGGCCTCGGATCAACTGCTGGCTGCCTCCGACGAAGTCGCCAGGCGTTCGCAGCAGCAAAGCGAATCGGCATCCTCGATGGCCGCTGCCGTCGAAGAAATGACGGTCAGTATCGGCCAGGTTGCCGAGAATGCCCGCGAGGCTCACAGCATCTCGGTGCAGGCCGGCGACCTGTCGGGCAAGGGCACCGAGATCATCCATAGCGCGGCGAGCGAAATGAACAAGATTTCGGATGCCGTACAGTCCTCGTCGAAAATCATCGAAGACCTCGGTCGACAGTCCGACCAGATCACCTCAATCGTCAAGACAATCCGCGAAATTGCCGATCAGACCAACCTGCTCGCCCTTAACGCCGCGATTGAAGCGGCGCGCGCCGGTGAACAGGGACGCGGCTTCGCGGTAGTGGCTGACGAAGTGCGCAAGCTGGCCGAACGCACCAGCCTGTCGACGAGCGAAATCACCGGCATGGTCGATACCATCCAGAAGGGTACGCGCGACGCTGTCAGTAGCATGCACGCCGGTGTCAAACAGGCCGGCAAGGGGGTGGATCTGGCCGGTCAGGCAGGCACTTCGATCACCGATATTCGCGAGGGCGCACTGCGCGTCATGCAAGTGGTCAACAATATCTCGGACTCGATCCGTGAACAAGGCGTCGCTTCAAACGACATCGCCAAGAGCATCGAGAACATCGCCCAGATGTCCGAAGAAAGCGCCAGCGCGGTTCGCCAAACGGCCGATGCGGCACGCCATCTGCAACAGTTGTCTTCGACCTTGCATGCTTCGGTCAGCCGTTTCAAGTTGAACTGACTTGAGTCACCCTGCAGCTTGATCGGGTTACAAGGCCTTTTCGGATGAAAACTGACCGGGGCGCGGATTCAAGCTTTGAACTTTGTATACCTTTCATGACTCCTAATGGCAGACAGAGTATTTTGCTGTCTTGAAATAGACGAAAGCGGACGCATCTTCTTCCTCAACCAGAGTGGGTTCGTTTTGCAGGGATCTGCAAACAGCACAGAAAGGAATCGTCATGAACGTTGTCTATAACAGCGAGAACTACGCCATAGTGGCCTATCCGGTGCAGCAGGGTTTCGAACTGGTTGATAAACTGGGCAGCCGCAGCCTGTTTGTACACGGTTCGGTGGCGCTCGGTTTGCGTGAGGCGATTGACAGCATTCCTTACGCCGATCGGGACCAGGAGTCGATTGATTCCCTGCTCGACGAGTACTGCATCGGTGCGGCACGGCCGATTGCCTACCACTGATCGAGCCGGCGTATAATCCTTGCTCGGTGGCCCTTACCTTTGTCTGGCCCCTATTCCGGGAGAGAATCGAATGGCGTTGTACGAATCGGAACACACGATATTCATGCGTGACATGATGGCCAAACACCCGGAATGGGCAGAGGATCAACTCACAGGCCGTGCCCTGCTGTGGGACAGGAAGGTCGATCTGTCGGAACAGAAGGCCCTGCGCGAATCGCGCGAGACGAATAAATCGTATCCTTACGATGTGAATTTCGAAGCGCAGTGAGTTCTTTCCCGGCTGGCTCGAGGGTGGCTGAAGAATTCGTCACCCAGAAAACCTGAGTCCAAGGCACTGTTGCCTACGCGGGAATGACAGAAGAGAATAATTTAGCGGTTCCCTATCCTCCGGAAAATTCATTTTTTCAACAAAGTAGGCCGGATTTGTGAACTCGCGTTGGCGCCACCCACTGCCTTCACACCTCGAAAATGTATGCCGAGGTGATTTTTAAAGCGTGAAAATTACTTCGCCAGTATAAAAGGCCTTGCTCTCACCACCAACTACCTAACCCATTGGATGACGATCTATAGGTGTCATTGTCACCTATCTTTTTCCCGCGCCTTTAGCCGTTCTAGCGCTTCTTCTAATTGCCGTACACTTTCTCGCGCTGCAAGCGTTCCATTGCGACGGCGCAAAGCTTTCAGGATTCGAAAATGGGCCGGTAGCGAGTCCCGATTGTTGACCGCGGCGGGGTTCGTGCGCTCTACGCTTGCTTGCAGTGCGACCGAGATTACTGTCCCGACTGCCGCCAGATATTCATTGCCCGAGGCCATCAATATCGCAATGTGGAAATCACGGTCGGCTTCTACGTAAAGCTGCGCATCGTCCGCGCAGGCCTCCATACGCTGCCATGCCTCTTCGATCCGGCTCAGGCCAAATTCCGTCCCGAACTTGGCCGCTAGCGCGCATGCGCCTGGTTCAACGATCATTCGAACTTCGGTAAGTCGCATCAGCATCTGAGGATCGGCGCGCGAATGAACGATCCAGTTCAGCACGTCCATGTCGAGAAAATTCCAGCGATCGCGGGGCATCACTGAGATCCCGCGTTGCTGCCTCGACTCTAACATCCCCTTCGATTCCAGTGTCTTGATCGCCTCGCGAAGCACGGGGCGACTTACTCCGAACTCCGCCAAGAGATCAGCTTCAGGCGGTAGCGTTGATTCGACCGGATAAAGCCCGAGCACGATCCTTCGTCCGAGATCGCTCGATACTTGGGAGTGTTTGGAGCCAGATCGGGTTGTTGATAAAAAAGTTGACTTGATCATAATAGTAATATTATATTACGTAGTAACGAATTTGTTTAATTTTAAAAAGCAAGTGAAATCAAGGAATTTGTCCATGAAGATCACCGATATCAAGACCCATGTTCTATCTACACCTTTGGACGAGCCTTTCGCTTTCTCACAGGGTTGGGTGATGAAACGCGGCACCATGATTGTCGAACTGATTACGGATGAGGGTATCACGGGTTGGGGAGAAGCGCTTTGCCATGGGCTCCAGCCACCTGAAATCGCCGAAACCATTGTGCAGGTCGCGCTTAAGCCTATTTTACTTGGTCAGGACCCGTTTGATGTCGACGTACTTTGGGAACGCATGTATAACCTCACGCGCCCTTTCGGCCAAAAGGGAGCCGTACTGAACGCCATTGCGTCAGTAGATATCGCAATTTGGGATTGTTTAGGGCGAGCACTGGGCAAACCGGTGCACAAGCTTCTGGGCGGGGCCTATCGCACCGAAATTCAGCCGTACGCGACGGGCTTCTATCGTGTCGAGGGCAAGCCATATCCTGCTGACGCCATCGAAGAAGCAAAACGTCATATGAAGAATGGCTTTACGGCGATGAAGTTGAAGGTCGGATTTGGTGTCGAGAATGACATTGATTACATACTTGGTGTGCGCGAGGGTATCGGGCATGGACCAAAACTGATGGTTGATGCCAATCACGCCTACAACGTGGGTTCTGCCAGACGAATTTTGAAGGCTATCGAACCGGCGAGCATTCACTGGTTCGAGGAGCCGATTTCACCCGAAGACATTGATGGCTATCGTGAACTCAAGAATCTCACGAACATCTATCTTGCAGCGGGCGAAAACGAATTCTCGAAGATCGGATTTCGCGAGTGGATCTCGCGTCGCGCTGTAGACATCTTGCAACCCGACTTATGTTCAGCCGGCGGGTTCACCGAGTGTCGGAAGATTTCTGCACTGGCGCAGGCGTGGCATATGACGCTGATCCCGCATGTATGGGCATCCGGCATTGGTCTTGCAGCATCGCTGCAGTTCCTGGCTACGATTCCGCCTGCACCGCTGGCACTGAATCCGGTCGAGCCGATGCTCGAATACGATCAATCCTCACATCCCTTCCGGCAAGACCTCATTTTTGGTGCAATCACAATGCAGGAGGGCAAGGTACAGATCCCCACTGCGCCAGGTCTCGGTGTCGAGATCAACCGTGATGTCATCGAGCGCTACAAGCAGCATCGATAAACAATAACAGGGTTAAGTTCGAAAGCCAGGCGGTCTCCGAAACCGCTCCCCGAGCACAGGGCCTGTGCCCATTGAGTTACCCGCCACGTTCTGCAACGCTGGTTTAGTTTTCTACCCACAACCTAGGAGATTTCCATGCAATTCCGTAAAGCTCTGCTAATCGTTACAACAACCTGTGTAGCTGCATTGTTTTCTACAGTCCCCGTTCCGGCTATGGCTGCGCCGGAGATCACCCTCCGAGCCGCGCATTACTTCAAGGGTGATCACCCCTGGAACAAAGGTCTTGAATTCTTCGCCAACAAAGTCAAAGAGGACAGCAAGGGCCGTATCGAAGTCAAGATTTTCAACAACGGCGTGCTGGGCAGCGAAGCCGACATGCTGCAGAACTTGAAAGAAGGCACGTTGGATTTTGCGGTGACCGATCCTTCCGCAGGATCAACTTTTGCCAAAGAACTTGATTTCTTTGTTCTCCCGTTCATGTTCCAAAGTTACGAACACTGGCAAAAAGCCCTTGATGGCCAACCCGGCAAAAAATACGCCGCAATCATCGAAGAGAAGGCGGGTCTGAAGATTTTGGGCTATTGGGGCGGCTCGTCACGCAACGTGCTTTCGACGAAAAAGGCCATCCGGAGCATCGATGATCTCAAGGGATTCAAGCTCCGTCTCATTTCCAGCCCATTGAAGGTCAATGCCTGGAAGGCCGTCGGCACCATCCCGGCCCCCGTGGCATATATGGAAACCTACAGTGCGATGCAGTCCGGCGTGGTCGATGGCATGGAAAATGAATCGGTCGCCGTCATCGCCATGAAATTCTATGAACCGGCGCCCAATATCACCAGAACCGAACATGAGTTCACGGTGCGTCCCCTGTTCATGTCCAAGAAAACGTTTGACAAACTGCCGGCCGACCTGCAGCAGATCGTCGTGAAGGTCGCCCAGGAAGCTACGGTTTTTGAACGTAAAGCGGAGCTCGAATCGGGCAAAGCGGCAGAGAAAACGATGCAGGAGAAATTCGACGTGAAGTTCTTCCCGATCGACAAGACGCCTTTCCAAGGCTTAACACAACCGGTCATCGCAGATTTCGCCGCCAAGATGGGCCTTGCCGATCTTCTCAAAGACGTTGTGAATGTAAAGTGACCGCATGAACGCCCTTTCCACCCTGTTTGAGCGAATCAGCAACTGGACGTTGATACTCCTGATGCTGCTGTTGACGGTGTCAACAGCAGCACAGGTGGTGAGCCGTTTTGTGATTCGATCTCCCTTATTATGGACCGAAGAGGTTTCGCGGATGGCTTTCATCTGGATCGCGCTGCTCGGCTCATCTATCGCGACCAAGCACCAGCAGCATCTGGGCCTGGACATCATCGTGACCAAGTTTCCGCAAACGCTTCGTCGCGGGGTCCGGCTTGCCATGCACGCCATCATGATGTCGGTGGCGCTGCTGTTTATCTTTGCCGGCTGGGAATTCGTCCAAAAAAACATCGGCCGAATCTCCGAGACCACTGGTGTATCGATGGTTTGGCTCTATATCGCGGCCCCCATATCCGGGGCGATGATGCTGTTTTATCTGATCGAGCAACTCCCCCATCTGCTCAAAAAGGAGACTTGAACATGGTAATTGCCATCATGCTGGGAGGTCTGTTTGGTCTCATTTTTTTGGGACTGCCGCTTGCATTCGCGATAAGTTTTGTATCGGCAGGCGTGCTGAAGTTCATGGCGGATATGCCCCTGTGGATGTTCATGCAACGCTTCTTTGCCGGCCTGGATACGTTTGTGCTTGTTGCCATCCCGTTCTTTCTGCTCACGGGCAACATCATGAACCATGGGAATATCACCGACCGGCTCATCAAATTTGCCTATGTCCTGGTCGGCCATATCAAAGGCGGACTGAGTTTGGTCACGGTCACCGGCTGCATGCTGTTCGGCGGCGTTTCCGGTTCGGCAGTGGCCGACGTGGTCGGCGTCGGTTCCGTTATGATCCCCTCGATGATCAAGAAGGGATATTCTCCCTCCTTTTCCGTAGCGCTGACATCCACCGCCTCCACTCTGGGTCAAATCATCCCGCCCAGCATCATCATGATCGTCTACGCTTCCACAGCCGGCACGTCGGTGGGCGCTATGTTTCTGGCGGGTGTCATTCCCGGAATCCTGATCGGTGGCGGCCTCATGGTCATCGGATATCTGTATGCACTGAAAAACCAGATGCCCAAGGGAACTCGGCCCAGCTTGGCTGAGATGGGCCGCGCGACCGTGGATGCCGCTCTCACCCTGGCAGCCCCACTGATCATCGTCGGCGGTGTCGTTTCCGGAATTTTCACCGCCACCGAGTCTTCTGTCATCGCGGCCATTTACTGCACCATTTTGGCGGTCTTCGTGTACAAAACCATCTCGCTGAAACAGATGCCGCAGATCTTGCTTGAAACCGCCCATATGAGCGCGCTGACATTGTTTTGCATCGGCGGCGCCTCCATGTTCGGCTGGCTCATGGGTTACTTCGAAGTAACAAACATGGCTATCGACATATTGGCCGGGTTTTCCTCCAACAAGTACGTTTATCTGCTGATGGTCATCGCCCTGTTTACCGTGTTGGGCACCTTCATGGATGCAGTTCCCGCGATCATCATCTTTGTGCCGGTAGTTGCTCCGATCGCCGACACATTAGGCATCCACCCCGTCCATCTCGGGCTGGTCGTATGCGTCGTACTGGCCTTCGGACTGGTTACGCCACCCTATGGACTCTGCCTGCTATTGGGAAGCAGCATCGCCAAAATTCCAGCTCACGAAACCTTTCGCGACCTGGCGGTCTGCCTCGCAGTGGTCACTGCGACAATCACAGTGATCGCTGTTATCCCAGAAATTATTCTCTTTTTGCCAAGATTGCTCATGCCGAAGTTCATGTAAAGGCGGATTTTCTGCCTTTTCAGTCATGGTCAGTCTCTTCCTGCGGCCTACGTGCCCCGGTTCAGCCTGATTATGCCGAAGCTCTCATGAACCCGATTTTAAATTGAAACAAACATACGAAGGAAGTCATGATGAAAGAGCAGATAGACGAGATGATGCCCAGGGAGATCGTGGATCGCCTTGAGAAAATCGGGATCGTGGCCGTACTCGTCATTGAAGATGTGGAAGACGCTTTGCCACTCGCCCGGACACTCCTGGAAAATGGTATAGGAGGCATGGAACTGACGCTCAGGACTGACTCTGCCATCGAATGCCTGCAAAGGATTCGTAAGGGATTGCCCGGGATGATGGCGGGTGTTGGAACCATTCTCACGCAGGAGCAGGTCGTGCTGGCGAAGGAGAACGGTGCCGCCTTTGGTGTGGCCCCTGGCTACAACCGAGCGGTCGTTGCTGCGGCACACGAAGCAGGTCTCCCCTTCGCACCGGGCATAGCCACGCCCTCCGAAATCGAAGGTGCGCTAAGTCAGGGCTGCCGGATTCTCAAGTACTTCCACGCCGAAGGCATGGGCGGGATCAACTACCTCAAGGGCATCAATGCCCCTTATAAGCACCTCGGGCTGCGCTACATCCCGCTCGGCGGCGTGAGCCTCGCCAACCTGCGTCAGTATCTGGCGATGCGGGAGATCATTGCGATTGGCGGATCGTGGATCGCGCCGCAGGATCTGATCAAGGCCAAGGACTGGGCGGCGATCGCCAGGAACGCGCGCGAAGCGTCGGCCATTTTCAACGAAATGAGAGGCTGACATGAACGCTATCGTTACCTGCTTCGGCGAAATCATGGGGCGCATCCAGCCGGAAGGCTACAACCGGATTCGGCAGGCTTTCCCCGGCAAGGCGGATATCACGTTCGCCGGCGCCGAGGCGAGCGTTGCAGTCTCCTTGCAGATGCTCGGCCGCAGGTCACGCTATGTGACTGCTCTGCCGACCGGCCCTCTGGGCGATGCCACGATCGATGCCGTTCGCCGCTTCGGCGTCGATACGAGCTACGTCGTGCGCGGAGTAGGGCGCTTGGGACTCTACTTCGTCGAGAAGGGCGTCAATCAAAGAGCCAGCACGGTTATCTACGATCGCGCCGGCGCCCTGGTGTGCGAGACTTCCGGCGACGCCTACGACTGGGCCAATATCTTCTCGGGCAGCAACTGGTTTCATGTCACGGGAATCACGCCGGCCGTGTCGCGCAAGGCCGCCGATGCGGTGGTGCTCGCCGTGAAGAAGGCGAAGGAAGACGGGCTGACCGTCTCCTGCGACCTCAATTTCCGTAAGAAGCTGTGGAACTGGGAGCCGGGAACTTCGCCGGAAAAACTCGCTGGCCGGGTGATGAGCGAAATTCTTCCCTACGTCGATGTGGTGATCGGCAACGAGGAGGATGCCCAGGACGTGTTCGGGATCAAGGCCGAAGGATCGCGCGTCGAAGCCGGGGAACTGGCGATCGACAAGTATCCCGAGGTGGCAGCGAAACTTGCGCAGCGCTTTCCCAATGTAAAGAAGGTGGCCTTTACCCTGCGTGAGAGCATTTCAGCCAGTCACAACAACTGGGGCGCCATGCTCTATGACGTAAAGACGGGCATCGCAAAATTTGCACCAATCGAAGCGGGAGTTTATAAGCCCTACGAAATCAGGAACATCGTCGATCGCATCGGCGGCGGCGATTCGTTTGCTGCGGGTCTGATCTTTGCGCTGACCGACGAGAAGATCAGCCTTGAGGACGCGTTAGTCGTTTCCTTCGCAACGGCGGCATCCTGTCTGTGTCATTCGATTGAGAACGATTTCAATTACGTCACGAAAAATGAAATTCTCGGGCTCATGAAAGGCGACGCCTCGGGAAGAGTCAGGCGCTAGGTCTGGACGTCAGAAGATGATGGCAAGATGTGCAGGAGTTCTGTTATCCCGTACCAACTAAAACGCTCCGAGTGTTGATGCCCATCGAATGATCGGCCTCAACATTCTGGAATGATGCGCCCAGAATTTTTATACAGCCTAACGGTATATTTCCCCGGTAAGGTAAGCTCCCCAGTTCTTCTCGAAATAGATCTTTCCCGTATCCTCGATCGGCCTCAGGGGGCGTTCCGAGATCTGCATTCCGCCTGCAGGTGTGTAGCGCAGAAGGATCTTTTCCTGCCGATGCGTCTCCTTTTCGGCCAGGAAACGATAGTCGTCCAGTGAGCCCAGACGCGAGTCCGGGGCGCGTGTTCCCTCTTTTGCGCACAGCATGCGCGCACCGCGACTGCCCCCTCCCTGGCCGATGTAATGATCGAGCGCGCACAACACCGCTTCGGACAAGAGTGCGGTCTGAACGCGCAGCACGCCCTCGGAGAGATGCCTGGTCTCGGCGATGTTGACGCCTTCGTCGGCAATCCGCTGATTCAACCGGCGTGCCGCCGTCAGCGCGGGTGCGACATCATCGACATGGCAAATGAAACCGGCGCAATCGCTCATGCGCGCCTGAACTTCATCCGCCAGCGCCGCCAGCGCAATTCCTCCGCTGTTGCCGACATTGCGTTCCAGCCACGTGAGCGAATGCTGCAGCGCGCTGTCAAATGAATCAGGGGCTTCCGGCAAGGTCGGCAAAAGCTTGAGCTGTTCATGGATATGCGCTGCACAACGCTGCCCGAAGACCTGTCCGGCGTTCAGCGCGGCGCCGCCGGGTCGTGTCACACCATGCGTGCCGGCGATTTCGCCTACGGCGTAACAGCCCTTCAGGCTGCTGCGGGCGTGAATGTCGACTTCGATTCCGCCATTCATGTGCTGATGGTTGACATTGAACGGCAGCGGATCGCGCGTAATGTCGCGCCGATATTGTTTGTACAGTTCGATGGCCAGTGGATTCATGCGCTGCAGGCGTTCGATCGGCGTTGCCAGCAGCGCGTTGCTGTTTTCAAGATAGGCCCGGACGTCGCTATCGAGCCGTTCCAGGCTGAACGGAAGATCACCGGGTACGGCTTGCGGATTGCGCTTGAAATCCAGCCACACGGTTCGGCCTTTGCGTGTTTCGCTGAAGATCGCCAGATCGACGAGGCTGGACCCGTAATCCAGGGTGCGCGAGGCGTGGAACGGCCATTGATAGCCCTTGCGGAAGACATTGGAGGCCAGTTCCTGCGTCGTCCGGTAATAGTCGGCGAGAAAGTTGTACTCCTGCCCGGCTGCATCGGTCGAATAGACATAGGGCATCACCTGCACGTAGGTGCCCGACAGATTCCAGGGGAATTCCGTGCGCCGCGTGCCGATGCCGAACTGATGTTCGGTCAGGTTGGTCAAGTGCAGCCCGGCCTCCAGTGCCAGTCCGAGCGAACCAAAACAGTTCTTCGGGTAGACGCTGTCCCGGTACAACTCGCCGGGGCCGCCACTGGCCAGAATCACATGCGGACTCAGTACCAGGCTCAAGCCGTAGGGATTGTCATGGTTGGTCCGGTTCAGCATCAGCAGCCCGGCGGCCTTTTCTTCGTCGCCCGAACCGGTTTTGAGCAAGGTCATGGCCGTGGAATGGTCGAGAAAAGGGATGCCCAGGCGAATCGCTTCTTCAACGAGAACTTTGACCATCAGCCGCGAGGTGCGTGGCCCGCAGCTAGTCGCCCTGCCGAATTCGTCGTGGTCAGTCTGGTAGCGCAGCACGGCGCCGTAGCGGTCCTGGGGCAGGGGCAAACCGAGAAACTTCAGCCCCGAGAAGGCATCGATGGAGCCCACGGCCTCAACATAGGCCACGTCAGCATCCATCGCGCCGCCGGCGCCCAGCGCCTGCGCCATCTTGGTGAAATCGTCGCCACGGTGTTTGGTGCAGGCGGTATGCAGCGTCTGCTTGTCGGATCCGGAAAACGCCGAGGTGCCCCAGAACAGCTTGCGTGTCACCACCAGCACATCAACACCGCGACGCTTTAGTTCGACCGCGGCGCGCAGCCCTGCGGCACCGCTGCCCAGGACGACGGCTGGGTAACGATAGACGGGCAGCTTCACGCCGTTGAAGTCATGCGTCCCGCTCGCCACGGGTGAAATGACATCGCGCGGCAACCGGACGTCGGTGAGTTCGTCAAGGATTTGTTGCGGGATTTCAGTGCTCATGATCGCTCCATTCATCAAAGCAGGTATTCAGAACAACTCTCCGGCTGCCGGCCACGATCTCAAAGCCGGCGGATATGGAATCCACCATCGACATTGATCACTTCGCCGGTCGAGAAATTGAGCAGGCCGGAACAAACCACGGAAACGGCATTGGCGACATCTTCCGGTTGTCCCCAGCGCTTGATCGGGGTCAAGCCGTTGCTGATCAAGGCGTCATATTTTTCCTTGACCACCGAGGTCATGTCGGTGTTGATCACGCCGGGTCGGATTTCATAGACGTTGATTCCCTCATCGGCCAGGCGATCGGCAAACAGCATCGTGACCATACTGATGGCGGCCTTCGAGATGCAATATTCGGCGCGCATGGTGGAGGATGTATAGGCGGAAATCGACGAGATATTGACAATTTTCGGGGTGATGCCGGGAATCTCGGCGACTTCCCAGCGCATGATGTTGGCGACCGCCTGCGAGAGAAAGAAAGTTGATTTGAGATTGATGCCGAGAACGCGATCCATGCTTTCTTCGGTCGTTTCGAGAATATCCATTCTGACTTTTGGCGCGACCCCGGCGTTATTGACCAGAACATCGATTCTTCCAAACTGCTCCATGGCGCAGTTCACGATGCTTTGTCTGCCAGCATCGGTTGATACGTCGGCCTGCACGTAGGCAAAGCGGGTTCCCGCTTTCTGAATGTTGTGCAGATTGGCCGACACTTTTTCGCGATCCGAGGTGCCGACGGCAACGATTGCATAGCCTTCGCCGGCGAGCTTTGCGGCAATGGCGTTGCCGATGCCGCGCGAGGCCCCGGTGACGATGGCTACCTTGTTTTCAGTCATGAAATTTTCCCTTTCGTTGGATAATGTACATCACCACGCGTTCTAAACAACGGTCAGGTGCCGTTCAATACAG